>NZ_PXVC01000059.1 GCF_003011125.1 Synechococcus lacustris str. Tous
GTGGTGGGGTCGCGCGCGCATGTGAAGTACATCCCTAAATGTGAATCAATTGGGCCAAACTCCAGTGCCTGAGCTGGGTTTGATCCGTTCACATGGAATTCACATGTGAACCAGGTGTATCAATCCCTTAATTGGACTAGCGAATTCACATGTGAATTTGATGTGAACTCCTCATATCTCTCTCTATGAGAGGGTTTTAAGTGGATTCATTCACATGTGAGCGGGCGTAATAAGGAGAACTCACAGCGGCATGGGTTGATCGCCATTCCGCTCAAACCATTCCCGTGCAATCGGGGTCAGCTTCCATTGGCCCGGCATGGAGCCGACCCGAGCCAACATGGGTCGCCGGCCACCGCTTGCCCTAGTAAGGCTGTTGCCCACTGATCCGCTGCTGTAGTTGGCCTTGGCCAGCTGGGCGATGATCTCGCGCCTATGCAGGGATGCTTTTCCGTTTTGGTGCGCATTCCAGAGCAACTTCCCCACCCCGTGTCGCACGTCACGGATCACCTCCGTCATGGCGCTAACAAGAAGCCGGCCAGTATCTTCATCGATCTGGTAGTTGAACTCCCGGGCCGTGCCTTGGCGGCACTTGCGCACGATCCAGGTGCGACGGCAGGTGCTGATGCGCTTCTTCCCGGCTGCCTTKCCAGGCGGACCCTCGAAGCCGTCATGCTCGCCACCTTCCATAACCGGCTGGATGGCATGAACGATGGAAGGAATTTCCTTCCATGCCTTAGCGCCGGCCGCTTCCCCGCCGCCGGTGCCGTCGTGGTTGAGCCACAAAACGGATGTATGCCGKCAGATCACCTCCTTAACAAACGTGAGCAGGGCTGTTACCTGGCTGTTGTCGCAGTAGTTCAGATCAGCGCGGCTTGTAGCGGCCTTGCAGCTGTCAATGATCACCAGCGCAATCTTTTCGCTGCGCACAAAATCAAGCAGAGCTAGGCAGCCGCGCAGGCCTGCTTCCCAGCCCAGTGCCGTCTGTTCGGGATCGTGGCCCCAAACATGAAACCGAAGCCCGTCATGGCTTGGGTTTAGTGCCTGATGATCCGCCTTACCGAGATCCTGCAAAGTGCGGATTAGTGGCGCCGGGCCTGAATCCGTGGCGATCATCAGCACGCTGCCAGCCGGCGGCGGCGCCTCACGATCAAGGAAGCCTGTTCCTTCAATAATGGCAAACGCCATCGCCACCGCTGCGGTGGTCTTGCCGGCGCCGGCCGGCGCATAAAGCAGTGCCTGGTCATTGGCGGGCAGGAAGCCCTCAAGCAGCCAATCAAGGCTGATCACCTTGGAGAGGTCGATGCTTCGGTAGGTGGGCCGTTCCTTTGGGGCGTTACCAAGCCGCATCAGCTCCTGCTCTGTGAGCATGCGAAACAAGGCTGCATTGATCTGGCCATCAGTGCGCCGGAAGCGGACCATGATCTCGGCGCGCGCTTCCATTTCGGTGTCATCGTCCTGCTCGCGCAGGGCCGCTAACGCCATCGTCAGCAGCTCGCGGTAAGCCGGCAGCGCTGGTTCAGTTTGATCAGCCGCCCCGGCAGGGGCCTTTCCCGGCAATTGTTGCTGGGGCCTTTGGTAACGGAACCCACCAAGCGTGTCAGCCAGGTAATGCAGGGTGCCGATGGTGGTGCCAGAGCCCTTGAAGCTCTGCCACTTGGCCAGGCATTCCTGCTCGTTGAAGTTGGAGCAGCCGCGCGACCAATTCACCCAGTCGCTTAGCAAGCCAGTCGAAACGCTGTGCAGCGCCATCCCAACCCGCAACCAGCGGTCGTAGTCCTCGCATGGCGGGATGTGTAGCAGCAGCTCTTTTGCGCGGGGCACTTCGGCAACAGTTGCCGGCTCATGGTCTGCAGCGGAGGGTTCAGCGGCACCTTTTAGCAAGGGCTCCAGCAACCAATCCGGCGCCTCAGCCACTTGCTGCTCGGCAGGGGAGCGGCCACTTATCCACTGGTAACAACCAGTGTCAGGGTGTGCCCCACAGATCACCGACTGGTGCCCGCCACCGCGTAGCTCAAGGATTGTGCGGCCGGCATCGTTACGCCAAACGCGGCGACCGCGCAGAAAGGGCCAGGCATCAGCCGGCACCCTGAACGCCAACTGGCGGCGATTTGGTAGGCCGCTGCTCCAGGCAATCGTTGCTGGTAAATCCGTCCACGGTCTGCCAAACACCTGGAGAAAATGCGCCACCGCGCCGGTGCCATCGAAATCAAGCGCGATCACACCAGAAGCTTCCCCAAGCACCAGCCCTACGGCCCGCACGAAGGAGGATTCCGCCAGCTCGCAGATCCCGTCAACGTCGTAAGTGGTGTGGCTCCAATCAGCCTGCGGCTCACCGGTGGCCGGGTTGACGGGTCGCTTCATCCCATCACAGGGGATCAGCCGCCAATCGGAATCGACGGACTGAAGCTCCGCTAAGAGCTCAAGGGTGAGAGCCATCACTTTGCCGCTTTCGGCCTTGGAACCTGAGGCGCGCGGGCCATGGCTACTTCAAGAGCTAGCTGAATCACTGTGGTGAGAGGGATACCACGCTCATCGCACTGGCGAACTAACCACTGCCTCTGAACTGCAGTAGGGCGAAAAGTTAAAGGGGGTTGAGCCATAAAGAAATCAGAAAAGATCAGAAAAGATCAGAGTTCTGAGCAACTGTAAGCAGATGGCTATCAGGTCGCTATTCTGATGAGGTGGATTAGAAGCGCTTAGCGCACCTAGGGATGAAAAGGGTTCGGCCCACGGCTGCAAGGCAGAAGGCGAAAAACAGGGGCGCACTTGAGCTGTCCTGGGCCGGCTATAGAAGGCAGGTTGAAATACAGGCCGCCGTGTTTAGTCCAGAGGAGCTATTGGAATCTCAACGCTTGGCGCGATTACTAATAGCGGGTAAGTTGCCAAACAAATTCTGGCCATCTATTGATATTGAAGAGCAGCAAAAGCTGTTATGAATTCCAAAGCATATTTGTTACTTTTTCAAGCAACTTAGGTTTATCTAATTGCCGGCCGTAGGCGGCTAAATGAACTGCTGGGGAGTGGCCCATCAGCTCCGCTGACTCCCGCACACTTAACCCCAGATCAATACCAAGCCTTAGTGCAAAAGCATGGCGCAGTCCATAAGGCGTTAGATCAGCGCGCAGCTGACCCTGGGCTGCTTTCTGGTTGTGCAATCGCCCAAGCTGATGGGCCATGGCTTCTCCAGGTGATGGCAAAGCAACTAATCGGCTCGGCAAGCCATGCTCATTCCAGCGTTCAAATAAGGCGTTGCAATCTGAATGCCAGGTTGCAGGCGGTATAGCTGGAATGGTTCGAGCGCCTACCTTGCCTTGGCCGTTCTGCTTTTCGTGGGCCACTACTGCCACCAGCGATTGGCTAACCCCACCGGGGTTACCCCCGGCAAGGCTGACCTGATGAAGCTGCAGGCCTTTTAGTTCAGCTGGCCGCAGGCCAAACACAATCAAACAATCCCAAGCCACTAGATCAGAGGCGGTAAGTCTGCTGCGGCTAATGCGCTCGCGCAGTTCCTCGATCTCCTGATCCTGAAATGCCATCACCCCTGCGGGGTCAGCTGCGGCCTTGCCGTTACCCCTCATGGGGGCCAGTTCATCTGGCCAAAACCATTGGGAAGCTTTCCATAGGGCGCGCATCCGATCGTGGGCCATTTGCCTGGCACGAGAGTTTGGCGGCCATTGGCGCAAAGCAGCGCTCAGCAGCTGTGCGTCATCTAGCCAAATCTGCTGAGCCGCTATCTGTTCAAGCTTGATTAGGTAGGGCTGATAGGTGCGGTCCCAGGTACGAGAAGTAATGCGCTCGCCTATTAGCTGCGCGCTGAAACGCGAACGCAGCTGGGCCAAGGTTGCTGGTGCTAGGCGACCGGCTTCATGGGCTGCCGGCAGCAATGGATCTGGCCAACGCCAGGTGCCAGCCATTACGGCATCAAATACTGCACAAACCTCAGCCAGGGCAGCTGCTGAGGTGGCAGGTCCAGGGGGGGTAGTGAGCCCTAACTCGCGCTGGATTTGACCCGCGGTTTGAATTTGACCCGCTTGACCCTCATCGGACCGGGGCGGAAGTTCATCGGATAGCAGCCGCAATCGGTCGCGCTTTACCCGCAGATGCCAGCCAGGGCGGCCCTGCCGGTGTCTTTTGAACTGCCTTGAGAGATCAGCTAACCAGCCCTGGCGATCGCCTGCCATTTTTTGACCCGCGGGTCAGAAACGGGTCAAATCCTGCCATGGCTTGACGGTTTTAGGGCGGTTTGGGCGGTTTCTGCTCAAAGGAGGTTCCCCTGAAAACCACTACAGTGACTAGATAAACCCCAGTGGTACTAAGGTTTTTGACAACGCCCCCTGAGTGATTCGAACACTCGACCGGCTGCTTAGAAGGCAGCTGCTCTATCCAGCTGAGCTAAGGGAGCAARTGCTGCTGAGAATCACAATTTCCCATCTTGCCAGCAACCCCCCTAGATTGGTGAGCTGCRGTTGATTCAGCTATGGCGGCATCACGGCTGAACAACAGCCAGAAGCARGAGCTGGTGCAGCGCTACCAAGCTGGCGAAGCTTCTGCTGCCTTGGCTGAGGCCTTTGAATGCAGCACCAACACCGTTAGCCGCACTGTTAAAGCGGTGCTTGGCATTGAAGCCTATGCAGCCCTCAAGGAGCAACGGGCCAAGGGAACCGTGGCGATAAATCCAGAACCCATAAATCCCGAGCMAGAAARTCAAACCACTCAGAAAGTAGAAGAGGCCCCAGCGGTTTTAGCCCTGGATGATGCCGATGATTTTGCAACTAACCACAAGGAAGATTCTGAGAGCATTGATCTAGAGATTGAGCAAAATAACGACTTCTTTACCCTGCCGCTTCTTGCYGTAGAAGCTAATCTCAGCGACAGCAACCCYTGCGTTAGCAAGCCTTTGGTAACGAGTGAACTGCCAGYTAGTTTGTATTTATTAGTTGATCGTGAAGTGGAATTAAAAGGCACCCCGGTGAAGGAATTCAGTGAATTGGGCCGGGTGGCACCCCAGGAGGAAGATCTGCAGGCGATTGCCCTTTTTGTTAACCCACGCCAAGCCAAACGCCAATGCGGACGCAGCCAACGGGTAATMAAAGTGCCTGATTCAAGCCTTTTGGATCTCACCGCCCCCTATATCCTCGCCCAAGGCATCAGCCGCATTGTTCTAGAGGGTGCCCTTTATGCCATACCTGGCAGTGCTGGCTAACAACGGGCTTTATTCATCYTGATGGGGTGCCAATAATGCAGCACTGGTGCCACCGCTAAATACACCGCAAAGAATCGCTAACCCCACCACAAAACCCTGCGGTAAAGGCACTGTTTTGCCAATACCAAKGTTCACCACACTGCGCTCAGATAGGTTTTGGCTGCCAAGGCACAACATCAGTAGCAACACAAATGTGCCCACAATGCTGCTCAAAAACAAACGCATCCGCAGCAGCATCAATYTCTCCTTTTAGAACTCAGTTTGCCCTGTGTAGCAACCCATATAGGGCGCGTCGCTGTAAACCACTGCTTTGAGCTAGTTCCTTAGCTGCCTCTGATGCCGTTAGGCCACTGGCAACTAAGGCCGTTAATTCTTGGCGCAGCTGCGTTTCATCCCAGGGCAACACGGTTGCTTCTGCTGCTGCACCACCAAGCACCAAGGTGCATTCCCCCTGGGGTGCGGTARCAAGGAAATGGGCAAGGGCACCAGCTAAATCAGGACCCACCTGCTCTTCATGGCGTTTAGTTAATTCCCGGGCCACCTGCACCGGCCGTTCAGGGCCGCAATRTTCCACTAATTCCTGCAGCAGGCGCACCAAGCGATGGGGCGCTTCATAAAGCACTGTGGTGCGGCTTTCTTGGCTAATTGCCTCCAARCGACTTTTGCGTTCWCGGCCCTTTAGGGGCAGGAAACCTTCAAAACAAAAACGTCCACTTGGTAAGCCACTGCTCACTAATGCCGTAGTAGCGGCGCAGGGGCCCGGGATACACACCACCCGATGGCCAGCAGCCCTTGCAGCAGCCACCAATGCTTCACCTGGATCGCTGATGCCAGGCAAGCCAGCATCGCTCACTAATGCCAATGCTTCCCCTGCCCCTAATGCATCAAGCAAGGCGGGAATCCTTTGCTTTTGGTTGTGTTCGTGGAAACTGAGCAGCGGCTTACTGATGCCAAAAAAATGCAGCAGTTGGCCGCTATGGCGTGTGTCTTCACAGGCGATCCGATCTACCCCCGCCAGCACCATTTGGGCCCTTGGCGATAGGTCGCCGCGGTGGCCGATGGGGGTGCCCACCAGATAGAGCACTCCCCCTTGGGGTTCGGGGCTCTCGGTCACAATGCCGTTGTGTTGTAACCCCATGATGCCCTTACCCGCGGGTGTGGAACTAGAGCCGCTGYTAGCGGCCTTAAAAAACTTGAGCTGGCAGGCGGCCGATATCTTGCTCGCCTATGCCCGTAAGCCGATGGAATTAAGCGTAGATAAGGGCGGTGAGGGGCCAGTAACAGCAGCAGATCTAGCCGTAAATAAGCTRTTGCTTGATGGCCTAAATAGTGCCTTCCCCGCTGCCCCATGGGCCCTRTTAAGCGAGGAAACAGCAGCTGAGCAAGGCAGTCAAATTATTGAATCCAAYGAATGGCTTTGGATCCTTGATCCCCTTGATGGCACRAAGGATTTTATTCAAGGAACAGGTGAATATGCCGTTCATTTAGCYCTAGTGCATCAGCAGCGCCCAGTGCTCGGTGTGGTGTTGTTGCCTGAAAAGCAAGAACTGTGGTTTGGCCTATTGCTAGATGAAAATTGCTCGGCCTGGTGCGAAAACCGCGCCGGCACAAAACAACAAGTTCAATTCAGTAAGCGCAAAGAATTGGCTGAATTGGTTTTAGTGGCAAGCCGTAACCATCGCGATCAACGCTTAGAGCARCTGCTGCAGCAATTAGAAATTGGCYGCAGCCTCACGGTGGGCAGTGTTGGCTGCAAGGTGGCTGCAATCCTGCGCGGTGATGCTGATATTTACGTGTCGCTATCGGCTAAAAGTGCACCAAAACATTGGGATATGGCAGCACCGGAGGCCGTATTGCTGGCAGCCGGTGGTGGTTTTAGCCATGCCGATGGCAAGCCGCTCACMTACACCAGCAGCAGTTTCCTGCARGCTGGATGTTTAATTGCTAGCCATGGCAYTAGTCACCCGCTCCTGTGTGAACGGGCAACAAAAGCAATGGCCARCATCGACCCCGGTTTTCAGGTTTAGACGCAGCTAAACCTAAACCTCACCGACCGGCAGGATCACAGTTGGCTCGGGATCTGAACCATCTTGGGGTACACCACGCAGGCTCAAGTTGATGCGGCCGCGGTTATCAATTTCCCGCACTCGTACGGTTACCTGATCACCCACGTTCACCACATCTTCCACCTTCTCAACCCGTGATTCAGAKAGTTGGGAGATGTGGATCATGCCTTCCTTGCCAGGCAAGATCTCAACAAAGGCACCGATTGGTATCACCCGGGTTACATGACCCTGGAATACCTCGCCTTCGCTGATGCGCCGGGTGAGCCCTTCGATGATCTTTTGGGCTTCCTCCGCCGCTGCACCATCGTGGCTGGCAACGGTAACGATGCCGGTGTCTTCAATGTCGATCTTGGTGTTGGTGCGCTCAGTGATCCCTTTAATCGTGCGACCACCAGGACCAATCACCGTGCCAATCAATTCGGGATCGATGCGGAAACTGAGCAACCGYGGKGCATGGGGCGACATAACRTCGCGTGGTTTCTCAATCGCTTCAAGCATTTTGGCAAGGATATGAAGCCTGGCCGGCCKCGCTTGATTGATCGCCTTGGCRATGGTTGGCACATCAAGACCGGTGATCTTCATGTCCATCTGCAGGGCGGTGATCCCTTTTTCGGTTCCAGCAACTTTGAAATCCATATCACCAAGGAAATCTTCAATTCCTTGGATATCGGTGAGGATGCGAACCTCTTCCCCCTCCTTGATTAAGCCCATGGCAGCTCCACTAACTGGGGCCACKAGGGGCACACCAGCATCCATCAAAGCCAGGGTGCTGCCGCACACCGAACCCATGGAAGTGGAACCATTGGAGCTGAGGCATTCAGAAACCACCCGCAACACATAGGGGAAGGATTCTTTGYTTGGCAGCACTGGAATCAGTGCCCTTTCCGCCAGGGCGCCGTGGCCCACTTCCCTGCGGCCAGGGGAGCGCATCGGCTTGGTTTCACCGGTGGAATAAGGGGGGAAGTTGTAGTGGTGGAGATAGTGCTTTTCGTTAATTGGATTTAGATCATCCATCTCTTGGGCGTCGGAAGGGGTGCCCAAGGTGGCGGTGGAAAGCACCTGGGTGAGGCCCCGCTGGAATAGGCCAGAACCATGCACCCGTTTTGGTAAAACACTCACCGCGGCACTGATTTCCCGCACCTGGTCGAGCTCACGGCCATCTACCCGTTTGCCCTGTTCCAGGATTTGGGCCCGCATCATTGTTTTGGTGAGCGCCTTGAAGCTGTTAGCCATCAACTTGCTGCTGCTGCCAATGGCAGCYTTCACAGGATCGCTATCACCAAGGGCCGCAACCGCTTCAGCTGCTTTSGCTTTGATGGCATCTAGTTGGGCATCCCTTTCGCCTTTGCTMAGGCTGAATTGGSCAAGCACCTTGCCAATTTCCTTGGAGCATTGCTTGCTCAAGTARTTGGGAACGGTTTTATCTTCCTTCGGCTCYTCGCCCTTCACCTGCTCAATGCCCATGGCGGCGAGGATATCGCTTTGGTGGCGAATCAATTCACCAACTGCTTCGTAGCCGAAATCAATCGCCTCGATCATGTCTTGCTCAGGCAGTTGCCTGGCCCCTGCTTCCACCATCACCACCCCATCAGGGGTGCCAGCTACCACTAAATCAAGCTCAGAACGCTCAATTTCACGGAAGCTTGGATTAAGGATGAAATCATCACCGAGCAAACCCACCCTCACGGCCGCCATYGGGCCATGGAATGGAATCTTGGCGATCAAGGTGGCGAGGGAAGCGCCGGTTACGGCCAACACATCGGGTGGTACCCGTTCATCCAACGACAAACAGGTGGCAACGATCTGAAGGTCGTCCCGCAACCAATTTGGGAACAGGGGCCTGATTGGACGATCGATCAATCTGCAGGTGAGGATTGCCCGCTCAGGTGGGCGCGCCTCCCTGCGAAAGAAACTGCCCGGGATGCGACCAGCGGCATAGAGCCGCTCTTCGTAGTCGCAGGTGAGGGGTAGGAAATCGATGCCTTCGCGGGCATTGGCTCTGGTGGCTGTAACCAGCACCGAGGTGTCACCGCATTCAATGAGCACGCTGCCACCGGCTTGAGGGGCATAACGGCCCGTGGTCAGCCTGATCTCCCGTCCATCGAAGGAGATCGACCGAATTTCACCTTGCACTTGTTCTTATGTCCTGCTTGTCAGCTCTTATCTTTACATCTAGCCGGTAAGGCTGGGGCAAAAAAAAGTCGAGGTAGCTGTTGGCCACCTCGACAAAATTAGTTAKGGCAGYGCTTTTAAAGCAAATTACCAGCTGGATTTAACYACCCCAGGCAGCAATCCCTTGTGGGCCCTTTCCCTTAGTTGGTTGCGGCAAAGGCCAAAATCGCGATAGAAACCACGGGGTTTGCCGGTGGCCCAACAACGGTTGCGTACCCGGTTAGGTGCGCTGTTACGGGGTAATTGTTGGATTTTGCGGTGGATATCCAGGCGCTCCATGGGGCCAGCGGCCTCCTGAAATTCCTGAAGCAAAGCAGCGCGCTTAGCAGCGAAGCGTTCCACAATTTTTTTGCGCTTCACATCCCGCGCAATCATCGACTTTTTCGCCATGCGGCTGCCTTTAAGGGGAAGGTTATTTAATCYAATAATTTAGCTGATCACTGGCCCTTGCTTAACGCAGCAGCAATTGCCTCACAAAGGCCAGCTGGCTGGTGTCTTTAACRATAAGAACGGCGCTTAAGCCGAGCAGCAGCAGCAGCCCTGATTGGGTAAAGGCCAACTGCAGCCGTTCTGGCAACGGTTTGCCCCGCAAGCCTTCAAGTAGTAACAGTAGAAATTGGCCACCATCCAGCATCGGTAGCGGTAAGGAATTAAGCACCGCCAGGTTCACCGAAATCAGTGCAGTGAACAGAAACAAGCTGCCGCCGCCCTGATGGGCGAGCTTTGCGCCCATCTCCACGATTTTTACCGGGCCMGAAATTTGAGGGGCGGTTTCACCAAAATTGGTGGCTAGGGCAACAAAGCCTGAAATGGTGCGGCGCAGGATTTGAACGAATTCAGTTTTGGCCTGCTGCAGGATTTCCAAGGGGTTGCTGGCCCGCCGGAACAGTTCGTTGCCATCAGGCTGCAATTGGGCGCCAATGCGGCCGCTGCCGCCCATATTTGCTGGCACCAATTCAAGMTTTTTGCTTTTGCCGTTGCGTTCTATGCCAAGCAATAAAGCTTGATTCGGTGARGTTTTTACGGCATCAACCAATTGCTGCACCGCCTTGGTGCCAGCCCCAAGGGTTTTACCGCCCATCGCCACAACTAAATCACCTGCCTCAAGGCCAGCTTTAGCTGCCGCCCCATCCGGTTGCAGGGCYACCACCAAAACGCCGCTACCAGCGTTAAAACCAGCTGGTATGCCCACAACTATTCCCTGGGCGCATAGCACTGCCCAAGCYAAGAGCAGATTTGCCAGCACCCCTGCTGAAATCACAATTGCCCGTTGAAAAACGGAACGGTTTTTGAGTAGATCCGGATCTTTGGGATCAAAACCGCTATCGGGATCGTCGTCTGGGAAGGCCACATAACCACCCAAGGGAATTGCCCTCAAGGCAAATTGAATCCCGCGGCTGCGGCGCTCCAACAACACGGGGCCAAAACCAACATTGAAACTAGTTACGCGAATCCCTTGCCAAACGGCTGCAAAAAAATGCCCCGCTTCATGCACAACGATTAAAAGGGCAAGGATTGCCAGAGCAGAGAGAACACCCACTTATTTTTTGCCTAGGTGTATTTGATGATTCTGGCCGCTAGCAATCACATCTGTGCCCATGTAAGGAGCAAGTGCTACGGGCAATTTGATGCTGCCATCGCTTTGTTGGCCTGTTTCTAAAAGGGCTGCCATCGTGCGGCCCACGGCCAAACCACTGCCATTCAAAGTGTGCAAGAGGGCCGTGTTTTTTGCTTCTTTAAATCGGATGGCAGAACGCCTTGCCTGGAAATCTCCACAGTTGCTGCAGCTWGAAATTTCCCGATAGGCACCAGCACCCGGCAGCCACACCTCAAGGTCGTAGGTGCGGTTGGCGGAAAAGCCAATATCGCCGCTGCATAGTTCCATCACCCGATAGGGCAACTCAAGCGCCTGCAGCACCGCCTCTGCATCAGCCGTGAGCTGTTGATGGGCGGCGCTTGATTTTTCGGGATGGCAAAACCAATACAACTCAACTTTGTTGAATTGATGCAAACGGATCAGCCCGCGGGTATCACGGCCGTAGCTGCCGGCCTCCCGCCGAAAACAAGGGGTATATGCCACATATTTGATGGGCAGCTGTTCAGCCGGAATCACCTCATCGCGATGGAGCGAWGTGATTGGCACCTCCGCCGTGGGTGTTAGCCAGAGGTCGTCGTGGGCGCAGCGGAAACTTTCCTCGGCAAATTTGGGTAACTGGCCGGAACCGGTGAGGCTGGCGCTATTAACCAAAATGGGCGGTAACACCTCGCTGTAACCCTTGCGGCCGTGGAGGTCGAGCATGAAATTGATCAGCGCTCGCTCCAGCCGCGCCCCCATGCCTAGAAGGGTTACAAAGCGGCTTTGGGCAATCCGCACCGACCGTTCGGTTTCAAACAAACCAAGCCGTTCACCGATCTGCCAATGCTCCTCAAGGCCCKCTTCCTGGCGTGGATTTCCCCAGCGCTTGATCTCAATATTGCYGGCTTCATTTTTGCCATCTGGTGTTTGSGCTGATGGCAGGTTGGGCAGGGTTAGCAATTCATCCCTCACAGCCGCCTCGAGGAGCTTTTCCTCTTCCTCCAGGTGCGCCACCTGTTGTTTCAGCTTGTTGCCCTGATCCCGCATGGCTTGCAGCTCAGGGCTGCTGGGGGCAATGCCAGCTTTGATCTGCAAGCCCATCTCCTTGCCGATGCGATTGCCTTCGGCTTGGAGATTGCTGCGTTGCTCCTCAAGATCCCGCAGTTGCTTCGCCTTGGCTTGCAACTCGCTCAGATCAAGGCTTTTMCCCCTGCGTTGCAGCTCACTTGCAATCAACTCCGGGTTGTCACGCAGCAGGCGCTGATCCAGCACGGGCCTATGGCAATTGCTTTGAGCCTACGGGCTGGGCTTAAGCCCTTATCAATCAGAGMACCTGCACCACTTCGCTCACTTCAGGAATCGCTTCCCGCAGCTTGCGTTCAATACCCATCTTTAGGGTCATGGTGCTGCTGGGGCAGGAACCACAAGCCCCCTGCAAACGCACCTTCACGATTGGTCCATCGATTTCCACCACCTCCACATTGCCGCCGTCGGCCATCAAATAAGGGCGCAGCTCATCAAGGGTGCGCTCCACATTCTCGAGGGTTAGGGCTTGAAGATCACTACTCATGGCTAAAGGAGGCATACATACACGAATCCTAGGTTCCTAAAGCAAACGGCGGCCCCATTTGGATGGGCCATCGAAAAACAGATGCGGTTTGCTTACTAGGATCTTGATATGACAGACGCCCCTGTTTCACGGATCCGCAATTTCTGCATCATTGCCCATATCGACCATGGCAAATCAACCCTGGCCGATCGGTTGCTGCAAGAAACCGGCACGGTGGCGGCCCGCGATATGCAGGCCCAATTCCTCGACAACATGGAACTGGAGCGGGAGCGGGGCATCACGATCAAGCTGCAGGCTGCGCGCATGGAATACACCGCAGCTGATGGTGATAACTACATCCTCAATC
>NZ_PXVC01000006.1 GCF_003011125.1 Synechococcus lacustris str. Tous
GCCCCAAGGAAACCCGCCTCAAACGAGCCCCAAGGAAACCCGCCTCAAACGACTCCACATCCATATCGGCCTTATCCGATTCCACCACCAGCACCGATTCACCCCGTTCCACCCGATCGCCAGGCTGCTTAAGCCATTCGACGATTTTTCCCTCAGTCATCGTGGAACTGAGGGCCGGCATGAAGATCTCGAAGGTTGCCATCCGCTGCTTCAGCACTGCGTTTGGCGGATCCTATCGCCGCAGCTCAAGCACCTTCGCTAAGCGACTCCACCACCCCATCTCTCACCACGATTGAGGCTTGYAATTTTTCAACCAAATTGTCRCCCACCTCAACGGTGCAGCTGCTTTCCAGCTGCCCCTGGTCAACGATTTGCTCCATTTCAAGCCCTTGCACACTCACCTGTTGATCTAACAAGTTGCGTTTTTGTTCCTCCAGTTCAGCYCGCTTAGCTGCCACCTGTTGCTGCACCCCAGCAACTTGTTCTTGGATGCGGGGGTCGAGGGGATTTGCACTCTGGCGGCGAATTTCATTCACCACCTCTTGGCCCTCYTGCTCCAACTGGGCCAACTGTTGATCTGTGGTGGAGATCGCCTGGCTGATTTCACGCTCGGCCTCTTCCTTCCAGCGGGGCGTAACCACAGCCCGAATYGTGATGTTGCGTTTAATCGAGAGTTGATTTGCCATGGCTGGTGGAATTCCGACGCCCAAGCCTCTCAGCCTGCGTAGATCTGGTCAATCGCCGCAGCATCCCTTTCGGCAATTCGATCGCGTTTTTGCTTGAGGGTTTGAGTGAGCAAACCGTTTTCAAGGCTGAATGGTTCCACCAGGGCAACCCCCGCCAAACGTTCCTCCCCGCGGGCGCCACGGCGCTCTGAAAGCAGCTTGTTTAAGCGCCTGGTGAGCGCCTTYAGCAGTGMRGCCTGATCATGCAGGCCCTGCGCCAARCCAAAGGCCTGCAGTGCTTCCTGCCTAGGCACCACCAATGCCCCTAATTGACGTCGATCCTGGCCCACCACCATCACCTGTTCCACCAGCTCAGATGACGCCAATTGATCCTCAAGGGGACCCGGTTCAATGTTTTCGCCAGAACTGAGCACGATCGTGTCTTTTGCCCTTCCGGTGAGAAATAAGGAGCCATCGGCTAGCAGCAGCCCCAAATCGCCGGTGTTAAACCAACCCTCAGGGTCTAAAACCGCTGCTGTGGCCTCGGGGCGCCCCAGGTAGCCAGCCATCACCTGCGGTCCGCGGGCTAGCACTAAWCCCCTTTCACCCCAATTCAAAATCGGGCGCTCCCCAAGGGCAGCGGTGCTTTCAACTGCCACAATCCGCAATTCCGTGYTGCCCAGTGGCCGGCCGGCACTGGCGGTGCGATTGGCCCAAGCACGGCGGCAGGTGAGCACGGGGCTGGTTTCAGTGAGGCCATAACCCACYAATAGCTGGATACCGATCGCAGCAAAAAAAGAATCGATGTGTTTGGGCAAGGCGCCACCGCCACTKATGGCCGTTAACAAACTGCCGCCAGCTAGCTGGCGSCGCACCGCAGGCCAGAAAAGCAACGCCGCCAATTGAGCTGCCGGCCAKGTGGCAAGCGCCWTAAGCAGGCCCATCAGCCTTGCCGCTAGGGGCTGGGGCATTTCCTGCAGGTTGCGATAACAACGCCAGCCATTCCCATGGGCYTCTGCGATCGCTAGGGCTTTAGTGAGCAGTTGCCGCCGCAGGGGTGGCATGGCCTCAAGGGCCGTGCAAAAACCAGCATGGATTGATTCCCACAACCTCGGCACGCTGATCATGTAGTGGGGCCGCACCCGCTGCAGGTCGCTGCGGAACTGGCGGATATTGGTGTAGCTCTKGCTGCAACCGCGGGAYAGCAACAGATAACCGGCGCTGCGCTCATAGGCATGCCATATCGGCAAGATGCTCAACACCCGATCGCCTGGCCTGGGATTAACAGCTACCCCAAGGCTGCGAATTTGATGCARCAAATTTGCTTGRCTAAGGGGTACCCCCTTGGGGCGGCCTGTGGTGCCAGAGGTGTAGAGCACCGTTGCTAAACGGCTAGTTGCTGCTTCAAAAGGTTTGTCACAGCTGGCACCAGCGCCAAGGGCAAGGAAATCAAGCCAGCTGTAAACCGCTGGCARATTGCACTCTTGTGCATCAAAACCTTGTTTTGCCAAAGCTTGTTCCGCCAAACCTTGTTCCGCCACTGCTTCCCCATGGAGCAGCAACACAAAAGCGATCTCCTTTAGATCGCCAGCTCGMGCCAAAGCTCSCAACAGGCTGSGATCTTCCAACACCAAAGCCTTGGCCTTGGCATCGCTGAGAATAAAAGCCAATTCTTCAACGGGCGCCTGGCTACCTCGCACCGCAGCTGCAGCCCCAAGCCGCATCAAACCTTGATCTG
Organism: Synechococcus lacustris str. Tous; assembly: GCF_003011125.1. Taxonomy (GTDB): domain Bacteria; phylum Cyanobacteriota; class Cyanobacteriia; order PCC-6307; family Cyanobiaceae; genus Synechococcus_D; species Synechococcus_D lacustris. The sequence goes on from NZ_PXVC01000006.1 coordinate 2,404, forward strand.
CCGCTAACCAGCGGGGTCCATTTTCAGCAAATAGGGCCAGCACATCTCCAGCCCCAACCCCTAAGCGCTGGAAACTCGCAGCCACTAAACCAATTTGGYGATGCAATTGGGCAAAACTGAGCTGCTCMGGTGCTGGCCCATGGGCTTGATCAAGGGCCAGCAGGTTCCCATGGCTTTGGGCTAAACGGGGCCAYAAACCATCTATTCCCTGCAGATCTGAGTAATCAGGCTGAGCCGCTAGGGCCCGTTGGTCCTGGCGATCACCACTCCAGCGCACCCAGGCCAAGCCCATCTTGATCAATAAAGKTGAGCAGATTCTGCTCGCTGATTGGCTGCAACGAACGCCATTGCAGCCGATGGGCCAATGCATCGGCAAAAGGTTGTTGCAACTGGGCCACACTGCAACCTGGCCGCCATTGGTTCAGCCCTCCCACCGGCAGCTCTARGCCACAGGGTTTGATGGCAGCAAAACCGGCCAACTCACAATTCACATTCAGGGCAACACCGTGCTGGGTAACCCAGCGACGGGCGGAAACACCAATGGCAGCAACCTTTTTGCCCTCAAGCCACACGCCTGTGAGCCCCGCCCGCCGTTCGCCAAATAAATCAARTTGAGCCAACACATCGATTACYGCCCCCTCCAATTCACGCAGATACCAGTGCAAATCACAGCGATGGCGCTTTAAATCCAGCAGCGGGTAAGCCACCAATTGGCCCGGCAAGTGATGGGTTACTTCRCCACCGCGATCAAGCCTTACTAGGGGGGCCGGCGGTGTGGCGGGATCAAAGCCAAGAAATTGCTCAGATGCGCCGCGGCCAAGGGTGTAGCAAGGGGGGTGCTCAAGCAGCAGCAGCAGTTCTGGTATTTGAGCCTGGTTTTGATTGCGAATTAATAAGCGCTGCCATTGCCTCTGCCACTGCCATGCCTGTTCTAGGGGCACAAACCTAGAGAGAGCACAAAGGAATGCAGCCGGCAATACCCGATCCATGGCTTCCTCCATACATTGATAACACCCACCAGGAGGTCTACCCATGAAGCTTCTGATCCATGGCCGCAATCTCGAGCTCACCCCAGCACTGAGGGATTACACCGAAAACAAGCTCTCCCGTGCCGTGGGCCATTTCAATGGTTTGGTGCAGGAGGCGGATGTGCACCTTTCCGTAGCCCGTAATCCAAGGGTGCCACAACAAACAGCGGAGGTAACACTGTTTGCCGCTGGCACCGTTATCAGGGCCCAAGAACGCAGCGAAAACCTCTACGCCAGCATCGATCTGGTGGCAAACAAACTTGCCCGCCAGCTAAAGCGCCATAAAGATCGCCGCAGCGACCATCACCACGGCCCCAGCAGCCTTGAAGCGGAAGCAGTAGATCTCCAAGGCGACCTAACCGCAGGCCGCACACCCCAGTTACCKGCCCCGGTRGTGCGCAATAAGTACTACGCCATGCCTGCGATGASTGTGAACGAAGCAATCCATCAACTGGAGGTGATCGACCACGACTTTTATGTATTCCGTGAAAAGGAGTCGGGTCAACTCCARGTGGTGTACCAACGCAACCACGGCGGATACGGTGTGATCCAAGCCCGCAGCTAAACCAGTTGCCCCCTTCCCAAAGCCCTGATCTCGCCCCGCTTATCGACCATGCCCTGCTGGATCCCCGCCAGGGCCAGCAGGCGGTGGAGCAATGCTGCCAAGAGGCTTTGCACTACGGCTTTGCCGGGGTTTGCCTTGCTTCCCGCTGGATGCCCCTAGGCCGCCGTTTGCTGGGGGATCGCAGCCCTAGCAAAACAAAATTGGTGAGTGTGGTGGGCTTTCCCTTTGGTGCCGTAGTTGGCGCAATAAAAAGGGTGGAGGCTGAATTCGCCACCGAAGCCGGGGCTGATGAACTTGATTTAGTGCCCGATTTTGCCCTGTTGATCGACGGCGAACTCACTGCCCTGCACGATGAAATCGCTGCAATTGTGGAACTGGGTTTACCGGTAAAGCTGATCCTTGAAGCCGATCAAATCAGCTCAAGCCAGCTAGAAGCCCTTGTGGAAGTGGCTTTAGATGCAGGCGTKGCCTATCTCAAAACCGGCAGTGGCTATGGCCCTGCGGTGGCACCAGCCCTGGTGGAACGCCTCAAATTATTGGCCAGGGGTCAAGCAAAGCTGAAGGCCTCAGGCGGCATTCGCAACCTTGAACAGGCCCTAACCCTTGTGCAGGCGGGCGCTGAACGGCTTGGCACCAGCCGTGGGGTAGCCCTTGCCAAGGAACAACGGGGCTGATGAATGAACGCCAGGTGGAGGGCCTCTGCCTGCAGGCAAGTGTCCTAGGCGAACAAGACCGTTTGCTCACCCTGCTAAGCGCCGAGGAAGGCCTGGTGCGCATTGCCGCCAGTGGTGCCCGTAAACCGCTCAGCCGCCTTGCTGCCGCCAATGTGCTCACCCATTTCAGGGGTGAAGTAAAGCGAGGCCGCAGCCTTGATCGCCTGGGCCAAATCAGCGTTTTCCATAGCTATGGCCGCCTTGGCAAGCACCTGGATACCTTGGCCGCCGCCCAATGGCTTTTGGAGCTTTGTTTACTGCTGGTGCCCMAGGGCCAACCCCTGGAAGGGTTTCTTGATCTGGTGTTACACCGCTTAGATCAACTAGAGCAATTGCTTGAGGCGCCAGCGGCCCAACGCCAAGCTGAAGCCCTTGCCACAGCCGTGCAAACAGCAGTGCAATTAATGCAACTGGCTGGTTATGCCCTACCCCTTAGCTGCGATTGCCGTAGCGGTGAGCCCTTGGAGCCCCCCCTTGGCAACTGGAGCTGGCGCTGCAGCGTGATCCCCGCCGAAGGCTTTTGCATTGGTCCCCAACCAGGGGCAGTGTTGCTGTTGAACGCTTCTGAACTGGCACTACTACAACGGCTGCCCCGCCCCCAATTACCCCGCTGCGGCGATGGCAGTTTGATGGGACCCGTTCCTGTGTGGCAAAGGCTTTTAACCCTGATCAGCTTTTGGTGTAGCGAACATCTWGGKCGCAGCCCCCGTTCCCTTGCCCTGCTGAGGCAGGATTAGCCGCAGGGCGGGGACAGATCAGCAGGTGAGCGAGCAGCAAAACAAACCAAATGGCCTAGAGGCCGTGCTGCTCTTGAGGGAGTTCAGGCTGCTTTGGCTTGGCCAAATTTTTTCGCAGCTAGGCGATAAGTTTTGGATCGTGTTGATGGTGTTTCTGATCGCCCAAACCTGGGCCCAGAGCACTGGCGTTGATAGCGGCCCCCTAGCGGGMGCAGCGGAATTAATTCGCGAACGGGGCCTTAGCTCAGGCTCAAATTTGGCCCCCGGCCAAGGGGCCAATGAAGCCCAGCTGATCACTTTGCTGGCCACAGGCATCTACGCCGCCAACACCCTGCCGGCAATGGTGCTTGGCAGCGTTGCTGGTGTATGGGCAGACCGCTGGCCAAAACGGGCTGTGATGGTGGCATCCAATGCCCTGAGGGCCTTACTAGCMCTYGCTGTGCCTGTGATGTTGCTGCCAGGCCCCACCTGGCTGGGGCTCAGCTGGGGCTATTGGGGTTTGGTGGTGCTTACCTTCTTGGAATCCTGCTTTACTCAATTTTTTGCGCCGGCGGAACAGGCAGCCATTCCCCTTTTGGTGGATAGATCCCTATTGCTGCCAGCTAATTCTTTGTATACCGCCACMACCATGGCGGCCACAATCGTGGGCTATGCCATTGGTGAACCGGTATTACAGCTGCTGCACCAAGGCTGTTTAGCCCTTGGCCTGCAGGGGGGTGAATTCCTGTTGGTGCCCTTTGCCTACGGCGGCGCCGCCCTGATTTTGTTGTTTGTTAAACCAAATGAGCAGGTGCGTGAAAGCAGCGGCAATAGCGTTTGGCTGGATATCAAAGAAGGGTTCAACTTTCTGGCCGATCGCAGCAGCGTGCGGGGGGCTGTGCTGCACCTGGTGGTGCTCTACAGCCTGCTAGCAGCCCTTTATGTGCTTTCAATCAGCCTTGCTTCAAGGGTGGCGCAGTTGGGGCCCACCAAATTTGGCGTATTACTTGCCATGAGTGGCCTTGGCCTCGCCCTTGGCGCCCTGCTGGTGGCACAAATGGGCCATAAATTCCATCGCCGCTCACTGGCAAGCGTTGGTTTGGGCACCATGGGTTTTTCATTGGTGCTACTGGCTCAGTTGAAGCCCTACCTGTGGCCCACCCTGCTGCTTTGCTGCGTTTTAGGAGTTGGGGCTGCCCTGCTTGGCATTCCAGCCCAAACCACCATCCAGGAAGACACACCTGAACATCTGCGGGGCAAAGTTTTTGGCCTGCAAAACAATCTTGTGAATATTGCCTTGAGCCTGCCTTTAGTGCTGGCTGGGGCCTTAGTAAGCAGTGTGGGGCTGAAACCAGTGCTGTTGATGTTGGCCCTGATCCTCTTTGCCGGAGTGCTGCTCGAGCGCCCCTGGGGCATAAAACCCATCGACCGCTGCTAATTTTCTTAGCTGGAGTGCCCTTGCCGTTGAATGCGTATTGCCTGGCTTGGCAAAAAATCACCCTTTTGCGGGAATGTTTCCTATGGCCTTGCCGTAACTGAGGCCCTGAAGGAACGAGGCCATGGCATTAGTTTTATCCACTTCAACACCCCCAGCCTTCAGGCAAATTCAGAGAGCCACAACGATCAGGAACCGGAGGTAGCCCTGCCCTATCTGGTGAAATCCCAGATGTATACGATTCCATCACCGCGGGCTAGTCGCGAATTAAGGGAATCACTGGAGCGATTTCAGCCCGATTTAGTGCATGCAAGCCTCACCCTTTCACCGCTTGATTTCCGCCTGCCCGAACTATGCCAACAATTGGGTGTGCCGCTTGTAGCCACCTTCCACCCGCCCTTTGATGCCGGGCTGCGCAACATCACAGCCGGTGGACAACAGCTCACCTATCAACTCTATGCATCGTCGYTAGCAAAATTTGATCGGGTGGTGGTGTTTTCAGAGCTGCAGGCGGAGCTATTAATCCGCCTTGGTGTTGCTAAAAGCACCCTTGCTGTTATTCCAAATGGGGTRGATCCAAATATTTGGCGGCCTGGTGCTTCCCAATTAAGCGAACGCTTTAGAGGTAAACGGGTTTTCCTTTATATGGGCAGGTTGGCAACAGAAAAGAATGTGGAAGCACTGCTACGCGCCTGGAAATTAGTGCAACTGCCCGGCTGCGTTCTKGTGGTGGTTGGTGATGGACCGTTGCGCCAAGCGCTGCAAGCCAACTACAGCAACGATGATGTGATCTGGTGGGGTTACGAAGCAGATCAAGCAGTAAGGCTTGCTTTATTGCAAGTGGCAGAGGTTTTCATGCTGCCTTCCCTAGTTGAAGGKTTATCGCTTGCTTTGCTGGAGGCCATGGCCAGTGGCACAGCCTGCGTAGCCACCGATGCCGGCGCCGATGGCGAGGTGTTGGAGGGTGGAGCGGGCATTGTGATCAGCACCCAAGGGGTAACAACCCAACTGCGAACGCTTTTGCCAGTGCTGCGGGAACAACCGATCTTGAGCAGAGAATTGGGTCGCCGGGCACGGGAACGGGTACTGGAGCGCTACACCCTCAAGGGCAATATCGACGCCCTTGAACARCTTTATACGGATTTGATTTCACCTATTCCATTAGCTGCTTAAAAATTGACTGATTAAAAACRCCAGAATGCAAATACAGTTATAAAACCGAAGCCGGAAATACTCGCAAGCTGAAGACGCAGGTCCCATTTATCAATCCTATGGATTAAAAAATCTCTGTTTTTAGCATCAACCCTATCCATGCAGTTACTCGCCCATATAAACAACAGAAAAAACGCCAATGTTACCACGTACGAAAAAGTATACAGSCCATCTAAAAAAGTTAAATAGGGCAAACTAGGTAGGCTTTCTCGATAAGCTTGCTGCAGAAAAGCAACAGTGAGCATCACCACTGGAGGTATAGCTAAACGATCACTACACAAGCTGCTCCTCAAATTGGGGGTAAGCAGCATCAAAAGCATCACAATTGCCAGGGGCAGCAGCCAGCGAACCACGGAAGAGAAAGCATTAATTTGATAATTAATTTCAAATACAATACTTTCAAGTATTTTCCCTCCATGGGATCCAAGGCCTGTTTCGCCTTGATTAGCAACATTGTGAAACCGCCAGTAACTTAGTTCATAGCCACTCAATCCCGCTTTGCTGCCAAGCCCATTTCCACTCGAAGCAACCTTTAACAGCAGATTTCTGCCGATATCGCTAGATGCACCAACCCTTGGCTGCAAAACAACCGATAACGGCAATACCCCGAAAGGATAGTTTTTAAAGTTAATAGAATTTGAGTAAAAAGAACCACTAAAATCATAGCCCTGAGCCAATCGTTTATCCGCCAGAAGCTTTGGCACGGCATATAAAGGAGTAAAACTTGAATTCCAGGGCTCTACCATGTTTTCAAATTGCAGCAGATCAATAATATTAGCCCCAGCAATCTGATCAGTTTCCTTTAGATTATCTTGGATAAACTGAGGATAAGTGAGTAGCATAGAGCCTTGAATATTATAGGTTTTATCCTTCACYGAAAARCCATAAACGTTATCTATCCACATGGAAACCTCAATCACTTCAGTACTTAAAGCCTGCTTCTGAGCTTTAACTTGCAGAGCAGGCCCAAACAGCCCTATCGCCAGCAAGGAAACTATAAGTAGCTTAAAAAACCAGTGCCTAGACACAGAAGTAATGTTGGATATTATTAAGCAGCTTAATACATAAGATGCTTCGCGTACCCACCTGGTGCAACTCGCTAGATAATCAATGCGTTCTTGCCCTCTGCCTTGGCATAAGCGGCGGCGTCCTACTACCCCAATTAGCTCCATTTTTGGTTCCACTCGGCAACATCTTTCTGCGTGCATCTCAAGTTGTAGTGATGCCATTTCTCATTTGTGAACTAGTTGCCTCTCTCGGATCGCTTTCAAATAAGGCGATTAGCAATCTATTTCGCGGTGGCTTATTAAGCTTGCTACTAATATGGGGAATGGGKGCAGCAATGGTGCTTTGGCTTCCGCAATACCTGCCAAATTCTCCTGCTTCTAATTTCTTTAATCCAAGTCAACTTAAACCACAAAATCCCACAGACCTGATCGCACTTTACATACCATTTAATATATTTTCAGCTTTAGCCTCAGATAATTTTCCCGGAGTTGTTCTTTATAGCGCAGTCCTTGGCATTATATTACAAAGACAATCTAATCGCACTAAAATTTTAGATCTATTAAACCCCTTAAGGGATCTATTTAAAGCAAGCATTAAACTTGTATCAAAGATTATACCTATTGGTATATTCGCCCTATGCTTTAATACTATTGCCACTAGCAACAGCGATCAGCTATTAAAGTTGCAAGGATTTGTATATTTATGTGCCATAGCTTTTTTGATAATCAGCTTTGCTTCATTAAGCTTAGCTACCTCCCTTACACCTTTCAGCCCTCAACAGCTCTGGAAAGCAACTAAAGGTCCATTTGCACTCACCGCTAGCAGCGGCAATCTACTTATAGCTTTGCCAATCCTTATAAGTAATCTAAATCAACTTCTACTTAGCACTAAAKCAAGCCCTGAAGAAAAAGAAAAAGAAATTGCAGCGATTATTTCAGTTGGTTTTACTTTACCAATGCTTGGTCAAATCGCAAGTTTGCTTTTCATTCCATTTGCGGGTTGGTATGTGAATCAACCATTGAACTTTTCCAAAACACTAACAGTTCTTGGAATCGCAATACCAAGTTTAGCCGGGGGACTTAAAACAGCTTTTCAGGCAGGCCTTTCAGAGGCGGGCTTACCTCTGAATCTAATGCAACTAATGTATATAAATTCTGAATGGCTATATAGGTTTGAAAAAGTGATTTCCCTTGAGGGATTATTACTAATGGCACTACTTACCTGCTGCTTCAGCATGGATAAACTGCGCTTAAAACCCTTAYTRCTTTCAATYGGACTGTTAGCCCGCATCGCAATAAGCAGCTTGCTTGGCAATGCATTGAAAACAGGACTGGGAAACATCATGATTAGCAAATACAACAACAATATCACCTTAATGAATCTAAAATCACTGATACCGGAACCAAGAGGATCTAAACTGTTAAAAACCTTGCCCGCAGCCAATTCAAATCTAGATGAAATTCGTGCCAGAGGCTTTCTGAGGGTGGGGTTAAATCGTAATTCAATGCCATGGGTATATCGCAATCGCGCAGGAGAATTAGTGGGATTTGACGTAGATYTAGTTAATTCATTAACWAAAAGTCTTAACTTGAAAGTTGCYTGGAAAGAAGGAAATCTTAATGATCTGGAAAAGCTAATAAATCAGCAACGCCTAGACATCGCCATTGGTGGAATAGATGCAAATCCTGACTATGCCTCTCAGTTCTCAATGAGCAAAGGCTATCTAAAGGTACACCTTGGGCTAGTAGTTTCTGATCAAATATTACCAAGGCTCCAGCAGATACAACAGCGACCTCTCGATCRCCCTTTGGTAATTGCGATCAGCGATCCAGAATTAATTAACGAAGAAGTGCGCGATTACATCGCTAAAAACCTTGGCACCAGTGARAAACCGATACAAGTTAAGTTAGCAGTTGTTTCAAATCAAGCTGAATTCTTTAGCAATTCCACCAACAGATATGATGCTTTGCTAACCAGCGCTGAGGGGGGGGCCACCTGGGCAGTATTGCATCCAARCTATAGTTTATGGACTCCTTTTTACAATAAATTTTCCAGCGAACTTGTAATAATTTCAGCCAAGGAAAATCATACATTGACTGATTACATCAATGCATGGCTGGAAAAAACAACAGTTCAAGAACTTATAAGCAAACTATATAACCACTGGATTATTGTTAAACAATCCAGTGGTTAAYATCTAAGCTCCAAGGCTTTGGCAGCACTGGCTGAAAACTGCAGCGGGATCTGCAGCGGTTGTTATTGGTCTACCGATTACTAACTGGCTAGCGCCAGCGGCAAGGGCYTGGCCAGGGGTTAGCACCCGTTTTTGATCATTGCAATCGCTGCCATGGGGCCTAATGCCAGGGGTAACAAGGGCAAAAGGCTGGGGGTKGGCTGCCCGCAAACTTGCCACCTCGAGGGGTGAACAAACACAACCGGCAATACCTGCAGCRGTGGCCAACTGGGCAAGGCGATGCACATAACGATCGATCGGYTCGCTAATCGCYAACTGATCTGCAAAAGAAAGGGGATCCCAACTCGTTAGCACCGTTACGGCTAGCAATTTGGGCAGTGGTAAACCAGCCGCAGTTGCCCCTTCAATCGCCCCCTCTTGGGCGGCCTGCAACCCCGCCAAGCCTGCYGCTGCATGAACCGTTATCAGGCCAGCACCAAAACTTGCCGCCTGGCGGCAAGCMGCGGCCATGGTGGCAGGRATATCGTGAAACTTCAGATCAAGGAACACCTCTAGGCCGAGGCGCCGCAATTCAGTTACCACCTCGGGGCCACCGGCCACAAATAACTCCAAACCCACCTTCACCCAGCGCAAATCTGGGATAGAGCGCACAAAAGCCAACGCCTGCTGCGGAGCCATGCCATCAAGGGCAACAACCAGCTGGTTGGAGGCTTTCATCAGGGTGTTCATAAAGCTTTTAAGCGCCGAAATATCTTTTTGCCCAACTGCAACACCTTGCCTTCTAGTTCAGTTGCAGTTTGGAATTCCTGGTTGGGRTCACTCAATTTTTCACCATCCAACTTCACRCCACCGCCTTGGATCTGCCGTTTTGCTTCACTGCTGCTGCAAATGCCCGCGGCGCTGAGCAGATAAAAKGCCTTGGCTGGAAAATTCACAGCCCCAAGTGAAACCTCAGGCACTTCAGCCGAGGCGGCAGCACCAGCCACCAAATTRGCGGCATCGGCTTGGGCTGCGGCAGCTGCCCGATCGCCATGGCGTAAGCGGGTTACCTCAAGGGCCATCGCCATTTGCCGCTCCCTGGGATTGCTGGGCAATGCCCCTAATTCGAGGTTGGTGAGCAAGGTGATGTATTGATCCACCAGCCCATCGGGCACCTTTTCCAGCTTGGAATACATCGATAGGGGGTCTTCCTTTAAACCAACAGTGTTACCGAGRCTTTTACTCATCTTTTGCACCCCATCAAGGCCGGGGAGGATCGGCATTAGCAGGCCAAATTGAGGTTYMATACCAAAATGACGCTGTAAATCCCTACCCATAGCCACATTAAATTTTTGATCCGTACCGCCAAGTTCCAAATCGGCTTTAATCGCCACTGAGTCGTAACCCTGGAGCAAAGGATATAAAAACTCATGTAATGAAATCGCCGTGCCACCGGCATAACGATTGGCAAATTCTTCCTTTGCAAGCATCTGACCAACGGTGCTTAACGCCAATAATTCAATCACTTTCGGTAGATTTAAATCCGTTAACCATTCACTGTTGCGGCGCACCTCAAGGCGATTGGGGGTGTGGAAATCCAAAAGTGAAAGGCTTGGATCTTGGCCTTGGCCCAATTGCTCCAAATAGGTGGTGGCATTGGCTTCCACCTCATCGCTGCTTAGTTGCACCCTGGTGGCACTTTTACCGCTGGGGTCGCCAATGCGAGCWGTGAAATCACCAATAATCAACACCGCCGTGTGGCCAGCATCTTGAAAAGCTCGCAATTTGCGAAACAGGATCGAATGGCCTAAGTGAATTTCACTGCCGGTGGGGTCAATACCTAATTTAATCCGTAAAGGTTTATTTGTTAGAGCGGTTTCAACGTTATCAGGGAATAGATCAGCCACCCCGCGGYTAAACCAATCAAGGTTTTTATTTAAGCTCAAGATTCTGCCTCAAGCTGGGTTTTCATGCGCTCTAAGGTGAGATTCATCTGTTCAAACATCTGCTCTGGTGTAATGCCGAATTGACTCAACTGTGTGCGCAATTGTTCCACAGTGAGCTTGGCTTGAAAATCTTCAGATAGCTCAAAGCGTTTCATGAAAACGCGGTAGCGATCCATGAGTTCTTCCATGCGCTCCATAAAAAGCTTCTTGCCTTCACGGTCAAACTTTCCATACTCGCCTCCCAGCTGCATCAGCGACTGGTAATCGGCAAAAAGGCGCTTGGCCTCATCYTGCACGATGTCGGATTCAAAAAAGCCCATGGGCCGCCGGGGTAAGCCGCCATTCTGGGCGGCCTCCTCCCCCTGGCCAGGGCGGATGGCCGACCCGATACTGACCCCAGATTGATATTTCGCCAAACCACCTATGGCGCAAGGCCACTGGCTGGATCCCCTCGCCCGCCAGGTGTTGCGGGTTTTGAAGCAACCGCCAACTCAAACAAAAAAAACAGCAGCACCCCCCCTCAGGGTTTGGCAGATCGATGTGAACAGGGCCAGCCTCAACGATTGGCTCAAACTGCCCGGCTGCCAACAGGSTCAAGCTGAGTTGCTGTTGCGGCTCCAGAAGGGGGGAGTGCAGTTGAGCGGCCCCGCCGATCTGGCCCAACTGTTGGAGCTGCCGGCCGCCCAGCTAGAGGCATGGAAACCCCATCTTTTGTTTCGTTGGTAYAGCGAACCGCCAAGCCCCTTACCAGCGGCGATCAACCTCAATAGCGCCCCTAGCGCTSAACTAAAAAGCCTGGATGAACTCAACCCCGAACGTTGCAAACGCCTGTTGMGGGAGAGGGCACGCCGGCCATTTAGCGACCTGGCCGACCTCCAGGAGCGGCTTGGTTTACCGGCGTCTGTGGTGGAAGCCTTGATCGGCAGGGTGTGCTTTGGCCAAAGCAATGGCCCSGCCTTGCCAAGCACCAAGCCGTGAGCAAAGTTCATCAACCAAGCCTGTTCAAAGGGATTGCAGGCGGCARCACCGCAGCGGAATTGCAGCTGGGTCCAGATGCCCTACAAGCCTGGCAAGGGCGGGTGTTGCAATACCAACAACAGCAACGCAAACCCTGCCACCCGGGCCAGGGGCAATTATTTGCCATTCCTTGCGAACCCGCCATACCAACTGCGGCAGTGCCAGATCCCCTATCGCTGCCAGCCCAACATCTGCAGTTTTGGCGCTGGCCTGCCCCACCCCAGAGGGGTGCTGCCCTTTATTTCGTGTTCGATCACAGCCTTGGTGCTGGCAATGATCTGTTGCTCTACCTCGGTGAAACCTGCCAGGCGGATCGCCGCTGGAAAGGCGAGCACGATTGCAAGGCCTACCTGGCCGCCTACGGGGAGGGGTTGGTGCGTTGCGGCCAACTACCGCAACTAAGCATTCGTTTCTGGTGTGATGCCCCAAGCAACACCCGCGCCCGCCGCTTGTTGGAGCTTGAGCAAATCCAGTTGTGGCAACCACCATTCAATAAAGAATGCCGCCAACGCTGGCAAACACCATTTCAGAACAGCTAAACCGGCTTGCCCTAATCGCTCAGTACGATCGCGCCAACCGATAACMGCTAGCCCTATGGAATTCCGTTGCAGCAATCAACCCCTGGCGGATGGCGCCTGTGATGCCCTAGGCCTTGGTTTATTCAGCAACCATTGGCAGGAGCAATTAAAAGGCCTTGCCCCGGCCGTTGCCAGCACCGCCACTGCCCTCTTGCAGCAACGGGAGTTCAAAGCAAAACCCGGTGAATTGATCAGCCTCACCCTGCCCGGCGAGCACCCCGCCCTATTGCTGGTTGCTGGCCTTGGTGAACCAGAAAATTTTGATGGCTTTGCCCTGCGAACCGCGGCAGCTCAATTGAGCAAGGCCAGCCTTGGCAGCGGCTGCAAGCAATTGGGCCTTGCCCTACCGCTTGAAGGCCTGGCCCCGTCAGAAGCAATCGCTGCCCTAGTGCAAGGTTCGCGCTTGGCTTTATTTAAAGATGAGCGCTTCCGCAGTGCACCCGAACCGCGCCAGGAGCCCGATGTTTGCTGGTTGTTGGGGGTTAATCCTGAGCAGCAAGGRGAACTAGAGCACCAGCAAGCAATTTGCGCAGGGGTKGARTTAGCCCGGGAATTGGTGGGGGGTCCACCCAATTTAGTGAATGCCTTAAGCCTGGAGGCCACTGCCCGCAGCCTGGCCCAGGAATTTGATTTGGAATTAACCGTGCTTGATGAGCAGGGTTGCCGCGAAAAAGGGATGGGTGCCTTCCTGGCGGTAGCTCAAGGGGCCTGCGTTCCCCCCCGCTTCATTCACCTTGTTATTCCCGCCCAGGGGCCTGCCTTGCGGCGGGTAGTGCTGATTGGCAAAGGGCTCAGCTTCGATTCCGGTGGCTACAACCTCAAAACCGGTGGCAGCCAGATTGAACTAATGAAATTTGATATGGGTGGCTGTGGCGCCGTTTTAGGCGCTGCCCGCAGCTTGGCCAGCCTGCGGCCTGAGGGGCTTGAGATCCATGTAATCAGTGCCACCACCGAAAACATGGTGAGCGCTGAGGCAATTCATCCGGGTGCAATTATCACCGCCTCCAATGGCAAAACAATTGAGATCAACAACACCGACGCTGAGGGCCGCCTCACCCTCGCCGATGCCTTGGTGTATGCCTCTGCCTTAAAGCCGGATGCAATTGTTGACCTCGCCACCCTCACTGGCGCCTGTGTGGTGGCCCTTGGCGATGAAATTGCTGGTTTATGGAGTGCTAATGATCAGTTGGCTGATCAACTAATCGAAGCTGGCCGGGCAGCGGGGGAACCCCTTTGGCGCATGCCATTGCAGAAGTCTTAYAAAGATGGGCTAAAGAGTGGCCTGGCCGACATGAAAAACACCGGGCCACGGCCCGGCGGTGCCATCACCGCAGCATTATTTCTGCAGGAATTTGTTGATGGGCAGATTCCTTGGGCCCACCTCGACATTGCTGGGCCGGTTTGGAACGAAAAAGGGAAAGGGCCAGATCCCTCTGGTGCCACCGGTTTTGGCGTTCGGCTGTTAGTTAATTGGTGTAAAGCCATTGCGGCAGGGGCTAAGGAAGAGTTAAGCCTGGAATGAGGCAAGCAAAAGTCAGCACGTGATTCAACAAAGCGGATTCCAACTCACCGGRTCCGACAACACCTCCTTTTGGTTTGAAGCAACCGTTCAAGGCCAATGGGATGGGGAGCAGGGCAAGGCCTGGGAAACTGCCCTTGAGGAATGGCATCGTTTCAAAAGCCAGGCCGCCAAAATGCTKGAGCGGCATGTTTCAAATCAAGAGCTGCGGCTRCAGCTGGCGCGGCAATTGGCCGATGCCGCCTTCCCAACTGCAACCTTGAGTGTATAAACRTGGCCAACAGCAGGAACCGCAATTGGTTAAAACTCCCCACGGTTCCAGTGAAGTGGGCTTGGTATCTCAAGGCTCAATCAGGAATATTGCTGTTGCCAGTGGGTTTATGCCTCTTTGGAGAGGCCGTAATGAGGCGATCGGCTTACCCAGCCAAACCATGGTTTTGGCTGGGCACCTTGAGYTTGATCTGCATTAACGCCGGGGTGGGCCTAATGATTGAAAGTGGCCTATTCCGCGGCCATCCCCGCCGCTAATTCCCGCAGGCCACGAAATTGGGGTGATTGCAACTCGTGGATTTGCCAGCGGGCTCTGGCATCACAATCGGCAAGTAAGCGATCTAAATCGTCGGCAGCATGTTTKGGGCTCTCGTAGGGGCCCACATATCTGGTGGCCAAACCCTCTCGAATCAAAAGTAGATACATAACCAATTCCCTTCCACAGGGGAATTTAGCGGGGTTCGCCAGCCTTTAGCGGTAGTGATGACCACATCACCCCCTTGCGCGCTTTTTTACCCCACACCGCATCTAAGCGAGCATCCCTACCGCAACTCCAGCGGTAGAAGTTGTATTTCGCCTTGTTGAGATCGGCGTAATTCTGGTGGTAATCCTCMGCAGGCCAAAAGCGCTTGAGRGGTTCGATGGCAACCCGTAAAGGTTTAGGKGATTTCAACTCTGCTTTGGCGGCAGCTGCACTGGCTTCTGCCGTTGAACGCTGGCTGGCATCKGCAACAAAGATCACCGGGCGATAGGAATCGCCTCGATCACAAAAYTGACCATTGCCATCGGTGGGGTCGACATTGCGCCAGTAGGAACGCAACAGTGCGGCGTAGCTCAATTTTTCGGGATCAAAACGCACAGCTACGCTCTCCACATAGCCGGTGCCGCCAGCACTCACCTGCTTGTAGGTGGGGTTGGGCYTATCACCGCCGGAATAGCCGCTTTGCACATCCAGCACCCCGGGCAGCTTCTCCAGATCATGCTCTAAACACCAAAAGCAACCGCCAGCGAGAACAGCTTGATTGATGGGAGCTGCCTGCACCGGCTGGCTGATTAACAGCAAAAGCACCCCAAACCAACAACTAAGAGCTTTAAACACAAACCCCTTACGGTTTAACAACAGCATCAAGTATGAGGGCTGCAGCCCTTTGGGTTACACCCGGCTCACCCAGTAGCGCCCGCAAGCGKCCATAGCCGGCCAGCATTTCTTGGCGGGCCATCGGGCTTTGCAATAGGGGCAGGGCCTCTGCCACCAGTTGATCCACCTGGAGCTGCTCCTGCAAGAGCTCTGGCACCAAGCGCTCCCCAAGCACCAAATTCACAGGCGAGATGTGCTCCACCTGGAAGCGCAATAGGCGCCTCGCCATGAGGGCCGTAAGCCGGCTAACCCTGTAGCCCACCACTTGGGGTACCCCCCGCAGGGCTAATTCCAAATTGACGGTGCCCGATTTAGTTAGGGCCAAATCAGCTGCGGCACAGATAGTTGGCCTGAGGCGATCCCCCTGATCGGAATTAAGCACCGTTGCTTTTAAACCAACGCGATCGATCACATCGCGCAGGGGCTGCTCAAACCCAGGCTGGGCCGATGGGGCAATCACCTTCAGTTTGGGACAAATTTTTTGCAACCTGGCGGCCGCTTCGGCAAGGGGCGGCAGCAGCCAGCGCAATTCCTGTTTGCGCGAGGCCGGCAGCAGCAACAGCAGCGATTCGTCTTCGGCAATGGCTAGCTCCTGGCGGGCAGCGGCGCGGCTRGGCAGCTCGCCAAGGGTGTCTAGTAGGGGGTGGCCAACCCAATGCACCACAGCGCCTCGCTCCCGGTAGAAACGGGCCTCCTCAGGAAAAATCGCAAGGATCTGATCGCTGAACCCAATCAAACGGGTGGTACCCCCCTCCCCCATGCGAAATGCCCATTCCTGGGGGGCGATGTAATACAACACCGGTAGCTCCGGCCGCTCCCGCTTTACCCGACGCCCCAAGGGGGTGTTACCGCCCATGTAATCAATTAACACCACCCCATCAGGGGGATTGCTCGCCAACCATCTGCGGGCCTTGCCTTGCAGTTGAAGTGTGGGCAACACCAGGGGCAATGCCTCCCAGAGGCCAATGGCCCCAAGGGGTGTTGTGTTGGCCAACAGCTCAGCCCCGGCTGTTTGCATGCGCGGGCCCCCGAGGGCACTCACCCGCAGGRTTACACCCCGTTTCTTTGCTTCCTGGTGGAGGGCCTTAATCAACAAACTGCCCTGGAGATCCCCAGACACCTCTCCGGTGCTGATCARCAGATGGGTCACGGGCGCTGGGCCGGCAAYGGCCCCCGGCGGCCAGCGCTGCAGCTGCTCTCTAAAAATGCCACCAGCTTTTCAGCWGCAGCTGAAAGCTGCTGCTGGCGCGCCTGTTCAAGGGCTTGGCTCAGGGAATATTCACTGCGGTAGATCAATTTCCACAGCAACTGCAATTCCTTCAGCACCGCCCCGTTATCGGCATCGGCAAGGCCACTGCGCCGCAGGCCAATCAAATTGAGGCCCCGCAAGCGRCCTGGATGGCCCTCAACGATGGCGTATGGGGGCACATCGCGGTCGATGCGACTCATGCCRCCCACCATCGCCAAACTGCCGATGTGYACAAATTGATGGATACCCAACACACCTCCGATCACAGCTCGGTCGTCGATATCCACATGGCCTGCCACCGCCACCCCATTGGCAATCACGATGCGATTGCCAAGCCGGCAGTTGTGRCCGATATGGCTGTAGGCCATCAATAGGTTGTGGTTGCCAAGCACGGTGCGTTCACCGGAGGCCGTTGCCCTGTTGATGGTTACGTATTCACGAATGCGATTGCCATCGCCGATAACAACTTCAGTGTTGTCGCCGGCATATTTGAGGTCTTGGGGTTCAAGGCCAATGCAGGCGCCAGGGAAAATATGGTTATCGCTACCAATGGTTACCTGGCCGTCGATAACCACATGGGGACCAATGCGGCTACCGGCGCCAATGCGCACCTGGGGGCCAATCACAGCAAATGGACCAACGCTTACACCTGCTGCAAGGCAGGCGCCTGGATCCACCAGAGCGGTGGGGTGAATCTGGGTTGCCAGGGTTGATGCCGCCATGGGTCAATCCACCAGTGAAAACATCAGTTCTCCGGAACACACCAAAGCACCATCAACGGTTACCTCGGCATGCACTTTGCCAAAACGCTTGCGTTTGAGGCTGAGCAACTCGCAGGTGATTAGCAACTGATCCCCCGGCACTACCGGACGGCGAAACCTTACGGCGTCGATACCTGCAAACACAAAAAGACCCTTGGGTAGATCTGGCATCTGGGTAACTATCAAACCACCAACYTGAGCCATCGCCTCAACGATCAAAACCCCTGGCATCAATGGGCGCCCAGGGAAATGGCCCTGAAATTGTGGCTCGTTGATAGTTACATTCTTTAAAGCCACTGCCCGTTTGCCAGGTTCATGCTCAAGCACCCGATCCACTAGGGCAAAYGGATAGCGATGGGGCAGCAAATTGAGGATCTGTTCACTGCTGAGGCTGGTGGGATCAGTGCTGGTCATTCGGTCAATTTGAGGTGTAGGGCAGCGGCCAGCTGGGTGTGTAGGGCGTGGGAACCGCGATAGGCCATCACTTGGGCTTGGGGTAAACCAACCAAGGCCAAATCGCCAATTAGGTCTAAAAGTTTGTGCCTAACCGGTTCATCAACAAAGCGCAGGGGGGGATTAAGCCAGTTCTCACCATCACAAACCAAGGCATTATCCAGGGCGCCCCCCTTAATCAAGCCYGCTTTCAACAACATCTCCACCTGGTCGCGAAAACCAAAGGTGCGGGCCGGAGCGATCTSCTCCACAAAAGCAGCSGGGGTTAGCACTATCGAAAACAAYTGTTTGCCGATGGCGGGTTGGGGAAATTCAATTGCAGCGCTCAGTAGCAATTCAGCACTTGGCAGGGCAGCAACAAAACCCTGGCCCTGCTGMAGGGTGATCGGCTCAGCCAGCCCAGGCAGGGGTKGCCTGGGGCCCAAATCARTTGGCAGCGCCTCYGCAATGGCCTCAACCCATGGCAAGGCGGATCCATCGAGCAGGGGCACCTCCTCGGCATCGAGCCAAATTTCCGCCTGGGTGATACCAGTGCCMGCCAAAGCTGCCAGCAGATGCTCCACCGTTGCCAGGTGGCGATCGCCAAGGCGCAAGGAGGTGCAAAGGCGCGTGTCTTGCACAAGGCTGGGGTTTAGCAATTGCGCTGGATCATTGGGCCGATCCAGCCAGCCCACCCGCAAACCAGGCGCTGCACCTGGTTGCAAGCGCAAGGTGCAATTAGCGCCGGAATGCAAGCCGATGCCRYTSCGCTCAACCGCATTCCGCAGGCCCCAGCAACGGTTGTAGTTAGTTGGCCACTGCACCTTTAGAACTTAAAGCCAACGCCAACATTGAARCGCCAATTGCCGGTTAGATCCTGGCTTGCCACCTCAAGGCGCAGGGGGCCCACCGGAGTGGTAACAATCACACCGGTACCAATGGAGAAACCCTGGCCGGTTTTAAGCAATAGGCCGCCCGGATTACCTGGCACTTGGTTCTGGCTGCCAAGGGTGGAGCCGGCATCGATAAAGAACTCACCACTRATGATTTTAAAAATCGGAAAGCGGTATTCAATTGTTCCTTCRATGTAACTGCGACCCACACCCAAGTCGCAGTCGTAATAACCACGCACTGAGTTGCTACCGCCCAAACAAAATGCTTCATAGGGGGGGAGACTGCCGGTTACATTGCCAGCGGATAACTGGAAAGCAATCGACTGGGAGCAATCTTCTGGCTCACCTTTCTTAGGCCTRCAACCTTTATATAGTTTGAKATAATTAACGGGTATAAAGTGGGTGGCGGAAGCCCGCTGACGGTTGAAGGTGGGTGAATTTTCACCAACACTTAAATACTGTTCAGTGCTTGCGGTGAAAAACGTGCCGGAACGGGGATTCTTATTATCATTTAGGGTGTTATAAGAAACSGCAAATCTCCCCCCCACCAGTTGGTTTTTACTGGCGCAATTRAAACCAAGGCAAATGATTTCATCCRWAKYGGCATAGWTATCACCRWYSYTAGTGAAWGGAGCGGCRCCATATTTACGCTGGGTGCTGAATCCATTCATTGTTGTTACCTCCTGACCACTTAAACCAAATATCATCGTCCATAAATTGCGCCTATAGGGATCACCACCCCGYAAGGGGCGCACRTACTGRAGGTTTGCACCGGYGCGYTGAACCCTCACCAAATCCCCTTCCGCTTCATAGAAGTTGTAACCATTGAAGTAACCAAATRCCGCAGCAGCAGTGCTATCAAAACCGATATCTTCTACATTAAGAACTAAATTATCAGGGCGACCAAAAGCKCGATTCAAATAAATAGCTTGGGCAAGGTTAACCGAAGTGGCCGGTGGTTCATAAAAGCCGCTTATGGTGCGGATAGCGCCATTATTTTGGCTTTGAAATGCTTGTGGTATCTCCCTACTTAAGAAACCCTTTAAGCGCAAACTACTGCGGTTTGGATCATCCTTTAGCCAGGGAATCTCAAAGCTTAAATCCGCCAAAGCGCCATACTGGCCATAGGTAAAGTTCAAACCTAAGTTCCAAGCATTACCCCAAAGATTATTTTCCTGTAGCTGGATTTGGCCAAACAARCCCTGGTTTTGGCTAAAGCCAACACCGCCGGAAAGGGAGCCGGTTGATTGTTCGGTAACACCCAAAACAATTGAAACCTCCCCTGGCTTGCTGGGGTTTGGCTTGAGCGTTACCTTCACATCGGAAAATAAACCGGTGGCATAAAGGCGTTTGATATCGCCTTCTAACTGGCGGCGATTAAACAACTTGCCGGGCCTGAGGGATATTTCTCGGCTCACTACCCAGGGCTTGGATTTGCCCTTRATCGGCTTGCCTTTTTCRTCGGTTGCATCACCATTWGCATTAAGGAATTGCACCTCAATGGCCTCTACGGTGCCCTCTCGCACCGAAAGCTCCACCACCCCTTCTGGGCTAACCCTGGTGGGACCGCTGATGCGGGCTAAGGAATATCCCTGCTCCGCATACCATTTCTGCAACTCCACCATGCGGCGGTCGAGGCTTTTTAGGTTCAGGGTGCGGCCGTAATCAGAGGCAAAAACATCATTTATGCGCTCTTTTGGCAATAGCGCCTTGGGGTTATTGAGTACAACCTCCTTCAGCACTGGATTTGGGGTTACGTTCACCACAAGGCGAACCCCTAGGGGGCCGTCTGTGGGTTGRATACGCACATCGCTAAACCAGCCGGTGGCGTAGATAGCTGCTAARTCTGTTTTAAGGGCGCTGCGGCTGGTGCTTATGCCTGGCCGCACCGTTAGGGAGTCGTATACAGCCCGCTCTAATCGTTCCTTATCGGGATGATCYTCAAGGCCAACAACTGCCACTTCGCTAATTAAAACCTTTGCTTCTCTTGCACTGTTGGCTTCGCTCGCGCTGTTGGAATCGAGTTGTTCCGATGCAGGGATAGCTCCCTTGGKCTGGGCTTGAGCTGGGTTAAAGCTTCCRATTGCAATTAAACCCGCCCCTAGCAATGGAGCTGAAAAACMGCCAAACAACAGGTTCTTCCATAGGCGGGCTGAAATCAGCTGGGAACTACCTATGCCCGAACTACCTATGGCCATGKTGAAGTTACACAAGCGGCAATCTCACCGCRTATGCGGGGAACTTACCGGTAATGCCTAGGGGTTGGCCCTAACCCTTGGACCCGTTTGAGTACCTCCCCATAGGCCTCCACAACTCCGCCYAGATCCCTGCGAAAACGATCTTTGTCCAAAATGCGCCCCTCCTTTTCAGCAATTGCCCGCTGATCCCAAAGCCTGCAGGTGTCTGGGCTGATCTCATCGGCAAGCAACATGGTGCCCCCAGGTTTGCGACCAAATTCCAGCTTGAAATCCACCAAAGTGATCTCGATGGCAGCTAACAACCCCTGCAAAACAGCATTCACCTGGCGGCTAAGCGCTTCCAACTGAAGCCGCTCCCCTGGGCTAACAAGCCGTAAAAGCTCAAGGCGAGCCTCCGTGAGCAAGGGATCGCCCAGCTGATCATCTTTGTAATAGAGATCCAAAAGTGGCGGCTCCAATGGCGTATCAGGCGCTATMGGCATTTGTTTACAAAGGGATCCCGCCGCTAAGTTGCGCAACACCACCTCTAGGGGAACGATCTTCACCTCCTGCRCCGCCATCCAGCCGGGCTCAAGGCAGCCCAGGTAGTGGCTGCAAACCCCACGGGTTTCAAGCGCCTCAAACAACCTGGCGGATATTTCCCAATTCAACAGGCCTTTGCCCCCCAGCTGGGCTTTTTTCTGRGCGTTAAATGCAGTGGCATCATCTTTGAATTGCACTGCCACCACCCCTTCACGGTTGGTGCGAAAMACTTTTTTTGCYTTGCCTTCATGGAGCAAGGCCCCGATCTCAAGGTTTGTCATGGGCGCAGCGGGGAGCGAACTGGTTGATCAAGCAATTGCGCTAAGCGATAACGCACAAGTTCCAGTTCTAGGGCCCCATCTTTCGTTCTAAAGGCCAAATCCTGCAAAGTAGGCACCACTCCAGAAGCAGAATCACTGCGATATTCCCTCCATAGGCGGCTCAACTTGATGGCCTCCAACTGGGGTGCGGTGATCGGTGCCCGCGGTTGCCAGCGGGSACCCGTGATTGTTTCTTGCTGCAATTGATCCTCCAACAAAAGCCGGCGAGCCTTTAAATTGCGCAACTCTTCAAAACGGCTGCGCAAGCGCAATTTATCCTCCTGTTCATGCAATTTATTCAGGCTAAGCAAACCTTTTTCCGAGCGGCCAAAGGCCATTAGCGYTCGMATATTTGAACCACGGGGATCCAATTGCCGCTCCAAGAAAAGCAACCGCTCTTCCCGTTGCAATGCCTCTGGATTGAGCTTGCCACTGGCTAGGTCTTGGCTTACTTCCAGATTTAATTGCTCCCGTTCTTGCAACTGCTGCACCAATTGGCCGAAAASACTTAGGCCCTGTTCTTTTTCCTTTTCCGTAATCGCTAGGGATGCCARGGCATCTGTCAATTCTTTACTCACCTTGCTGCGCCGCCGATCCCCCAGCTGCCTTGGCAGAAGCCCAAATTGCGCTGGTGCAAGTTTCCAGCTTTGGTTTCCAGCCACCAWCTGGCCGGCTGTTGCTAAGCGCAGCCGTTGCAAATCCTCAAGTAGGGCTGGCAGTGAAAACAAGCCTGGGTAGGGATCAAAGCCCAGCCGTTGTTCAAAGCGTTGTTCAAGTTTTTCCTCTTGGCGTAAACGTTCCAATTCAGCTTGTTCCCGCAATGGGGTGAATGCTTCCCAAGCACTACCCCCCAGGGGGGGATCGGCAAGCAACTCACGCTGGCGCCTATCTATGGCATCCAATTCCCGCAGTGGATTGCCAGCGCTGCTTTGTAGCGCCTGGCGATTCACCCGATCCAGCAGCCAAGGATCATCAGCCTGGCGGGCTTGGTTTTCTTGATCCGCCAACACATCCAGCAACCGCTCGCGATGGTTGATCTGCTGAGCCARCCGTTTAGCCAGTTCAAGCCGAGCAAACGGAACAGCTTGATTTRCAGCTGAAACCGGCTCTGTGTTTAAAGCCARAAGGGCCGACAGCAGYGCCCCCTTACTCAATTCCAATGGTTCTTGGCGGCTGAGCAGCCGCTGGGCCAAGGGCGGGTTGCTGCTGCCATCAGCYATGCGTGCCACTAGGGCCTGCCTCACCCCCATGGCATCTTCCAAGCGACGGGCCARGCGTTCCTGGCGGTTGGTGGTTTGAGCCGCAGCAGCACTATTGCCGCTTGCCAATTGCAAAGCCCTCTGCTGCATCAGCAATTCAGCACTCACGCCCCATGCCTCAGCGAGGGCCGATTGGTTCAGGGCACTTGGTATCAAACTTTCAGCCCGCTCCGCTTCGCCGCCCTTAACAAGCAGGCGCACTGCATCAAGCTTGCGGCCAGCACTAACCGCTGGGGAGGGATCGGGCTCCATAAGGAGGCCAACAGCTTCAGGTAAGGCGTCTATGGCTTCCAATTGCAATACCTGCTGTTCAAGCCCAGAGCGCTGGCTTTGAGCTAGGGGCAATAGCTGGCCGGCAAGAACCTGGGGGTTCCCTTTGGAAAAACGCCTTAAGGCAAGTGCCGCCCTGCGATGGTTCARGGCAGCGTTMGCGGCTTGCCATTGCAGCAATAGCCATTGCTCCCTTGGTTTGCCCACGGCTGGGCTAACGCGATTGAGCACCTGCAGTGCTGCCTCCGGCGCTTTGCAGGCCAGCAGTGCTTTGGCATCAGCTAACACCACTGCCAATGAATGATCATCGGCGTTGATTTCCAGCAAACGCGGCCGCAATAAACGCAAACGCTCATCAAGGCCCAGGGCTAGCGCTTCCCCRCARCCCTCCTGGAGTTGCTGGCGATCGCCTTTTTGCAACAGCAACTCAAATTCCTCCACCGAGCTGGCACCAGGGGGGAGAGGGGGGGCAGGCCTGGGAGCTTTTGCCAGCAGACCACCTGCCAACACCCAAGGGACCACAGCCGCGGTAATAGTGAGGAGCAATGGCTAGATGGAGCTCCGGGCAAGTATGGCTGTGGCGCGAATTTTGGTGGTGGGCTCCGGCGGTAGGGAAAACGCCCTGGCTTGGGCWTTAAGCCGCTCGAAAGGGAATCCSCAGGTGTGGCTTGCCCCTGGCAATGGCGCCAGCAACTGGATTTCTGGGTGTGAAACGCTTCAGATCGCCGCAACAAATGCAAGTGGCCTTATCGCTGCCTGCGCCACTCATCAAATCGAATTGGTGTTGATCGGCCCAGAGGGGCCATTGGCCGCTGGCCTTGCCGATGAGTTGCGAGCAGCCGGGTTAGCCGTGTTTGGCCCAGGGGCAGACGGTGCTCAATTAGAGGCAAGCAAACAATGGGCCAAACAACTAATGAAGGAGGCGGGTATTCCCACTGCCGATTTCTGGGTGGTGAATAGCGCCGAGGAAGGCTGCCAAATCACAAGGCAACTCAACCGCCCCCTTGTGGTGAAAGCCGATGGACTGGCAGCAGGTAAAGGTGTAACCGTTGCAAATAGTGTGGCCGAAACGATTGCAGCAATTGAAGCTTGCTTCTCAGGCCGTTTTGGTGCCGCCGGCGATCGGGTGGTTTTAGAGGAAAGTTTGAGCGGTCCAGAGGTGTCGGTATTTGCCCTCACCGATGGCAAGCAGCTGTTGCTTTTGCCCCCAGCCCAAGACCACAAACGTATTGGTGAAGGAGACATTGGAGCAAACACCGGCGGCATGGGTGCCTATGCCCCTGCCCCTTTATTGGATGCAGCTGGCCTAGAGCAAGTGCGTGAACTGGTGCTGGAGCCGGTTTTAGCTGCYTTGCGCCAGCGCGGCATCAGCTATCGGGGGGTGCTCTATGCGGGCCTGATGCTCACGGCCACWGGCATCAAAGTGATCGAATTCAATTGCCGCTTTGGTGATCCTGAATGCCAAACGCTGATGCCTTTGMTTGAAGGCGATCTAGCTGGGGTTCTGYTGGCCTGCGCCGAAGGCCGGCTTGAAAGCGCCCCAGAATTAACCGTTAAATCCCTYTGCAGCGCCTGTGTGGTGGCTGCCGCYGCAAATTATCCAGAGGAACCACGCTTGGGTGATCCCATCATTGATTCCCAGCAAGAGGGCCCTAACCCTGGCAACCAAAACAGCCAACTGTTCTATGCCGGAGTGCARGCCAGCAGCTCTGGCCCATTGCTAACGAGTGGCGGCCGGGTGCTGGCGGCCGTGGCCCAGGCTGCTGATTTCGATGCTGCTTTTAAAGCTGCCTATGAACGRCTAAGCCAAGTGCAGTTTTYTGGCATGCAGGTGCGGGCCGACATCGGCCATCAGGTGAGGCAGAACTACCGATAGCCACAACTAACTAGGCTTAAGCCCTTCAATACTTAGTCCCCTGACCAGCACCGCCCGCCCAAGTTTGCTGGAAGCAATCGCCAGATGGTGGCAAGAATTCAGCCTGCAAACCAAATTATTGGCGGTGGCCACCTTAGTGGTGAGCCTCTTGATGACAGGTCTTACCTTTTTCYCCCTCAATGGCATCCAAAAGGAAGCCCGCATGGGCGACACGCGCTATGCCAGAGACCTTGGCTTGCTGCTAGCCAGCAATGTGGTGCCRTTGGCAGCGGAGGGKCACGACAGGGAATTAGCACGGGTAACTGAGGAGTTTTGGCGCACAAGCCGCAGCCTCAGATACATCTTTTATGCCGATCCTGAAGGGGTTATCTATCTGGGAATTCCMGTTAGCAAAGTTGATGGTGGCAATGATTTATTGCTAAGCCGCAGGCTTGAGTTACCCGCTGATCTACAGCAAAGGCCCCAGAACCCCYTRATTCGCCAACACCTAACCCCAGATGGTTTGGTAACCGATGTGTTTGTGCCGATGCTGGCTGGCGACCGCTACTTGGGGGTAATGGCCCTTGGCGTAAACCCAAATGAAGCGGTGCTTGCCAGCGCTGCCCTCACAAGGGATGTAACGGTGGCGGTTTTTGTTTCTATTTGGGTGTTGGTGATTCTTGGCGCAGTATTTAATGCCCTCACGATTACCCGGCCTGTTAAGGAGCTTTTAAAAGGGGTTAGGGCTGTGGCAGAGGGTGATTTCGGCACCCGCATCGCCTTACCAATGGGTGGAGAGCTGGGGGAGCTATTGAATGGCTTCAACAACATGGCCACCCGGCTGCAGGCCTACGACGCCGCCAATATTGAAGAGTTAACAGCGGCCCAGGTAAAACAACAATCCCTAATTGCAACGATGGCCGATGGGGCATTGCTACTTGATAAGGAGGGAAATGTGGTGCTCTCAAATCCCACAGCCCGCCGTTTATTTCGCTGGGAGGGYAGAAATCTAGAAAACGTTGATTTATTAAAATTACTTCCAGATAGCCTGGCGATGGAATTACAAGAACCGCTTGAGCAGATGCTTAGCGGTAAAAGAGAYAACGCTGAATTGCGTTGCGCCATGGGTGAACCGGCGCGCACCCTGCGGCTCGTACTCCAGGCGGTRCGCGATGGCAGCGGCGAATCATTAAAAGGCATCGCAGTTACCGTGCAAGACCTCACAAGGGAGGTGGAATTAAATGCAGCCCAAAGTCGCTTTATAAGCAACGTATCCCATGAATTACGCACACCCCTATTTAATATAAAAAGCTACGTTGAAACCCTCCACGATATGTGGGATCAACTAAATGATGATCAACGCCAGGAGTTTCTATTCACTGCAAATGCGGAAACCGATCGCCTAACAAGGCTGGTAAAYGATGTGCTTGATCTCTCAAGGCTTGAATCCGATCGGGTTTGGTCTTTTGAACCAATGGAATTAGATACAGCGATTGAACAAACCCTGCGCAGCTATCGCCTCAATGCCCAAGATAAAGGTGTGAGCTTGGAACTTGATCTATCCGCTGACCTGCCAAGGGTGAGGGGAAATTACGACATGATGCTGCAGGTTTTTGATAATYTGGTTGGCAACGCGCTTAAATTCACMCCCCCGGGCGGAATGGTGCAACTAAGGGCTTACCCATGGCCCGATACCTGCCCGGTGCAGCAATCMGACAACAGCTCTCCCCTACCTCGCATCAGGGTAGAAATTGCAGACAGTGGTAGCGGCATCGGCGAAGATGATTGCCGCCAGGTATTTGAACGCTTCTTCCGGGTTGAAAACGCTGTGCACACCGAAGCTGGCACCGGCCTCGGCCTATCAATTGTGCGGGGAATTCTCGATAAACACGGCACYCAAGCAAGAATAGTTAGTGAATTGGGCACAGGCACAACATTCTGGTTYGAGCTRCCCCTTGAGCAATCGGACGGYGACGARGTAATGCTATCAAAAACAAGCAATAATTAAGTAWTAATCAAAGGCTTTCATTGTCAACCCCACGGGCAATGCGGGCCAATTCGCTGCGCTCATCCGTTGTAATTCGATGGGGAACACCACTAATTATTCTTTCAAAATTGGCAAAGGAATCTTTAATCTCAGGGCCATTTCCTGTGATYACGAATTCACGTATTGCCTTGTCGTGCCAGGAACCACGCATTTTAAACACGTTTAACGCCCGAGACATCTCACCGCGAATTTCCACATATTGGAGGAGAAGTATGGTGTCTGTGATTGTAGAAATATGGGAATCTGTAATCGAATGACTCCCCATAAATTCTTCRGATGTATTTGTGAAGAAGCCYGCAATCTCCTCCTGTTTTGCATAACCGGTAACCCCGATTACAAACTGACGGAATGCATTGTGGCTAATGCCACGGGCCAAGGCAGAGAGGGAATCAATCGCCATTCGAGATGGCTTGAATTGACTAATTTCAGTTTTTATGATTTGCAAATGATCTTCCAAACCAGTGGATTCTGGGTAGGCGCAGATGATTTTGAGCATGCCGTCTGATTCCATCTGCTCAAAATCGATCCCCCAACTGGTTGCATTGCGCAGCAGCTGGGCCCGCGACTCCTCATAGGCAAACAAAATTGCTCGCTCTTTATTAACGCAGGCATTTTCTAGAAATTTACTCACCAGCAATGTTTTTCCTGTTCCTGTGGCACCTGTGGCCAGGATTATTGAATCCTTGAAGAAACCACCACCACACATTTCATCTAATTTTGGCACCCCGGAACTAATTCTCACATTTGAAGAACGCTGGGTAAGCCGCATTGCTCCGAGCGGGAAGATACTGATGCCATGCACACCCATGGTGAAAGGGAATTCGCCTTTCATGTGCGTTGTGCCCCGCAGTTTGAGAATTTCGCAGGTGCGCCTACGCCGCTCTCCCTCTAGTACATTGCGCAAAATAACAACATTATCCGACACGAACTCCTCAACTCCATAGCGGGCGATTGGGCCGTATTCATCTATTCTTTCAGTGGTCATAACAGTTGTTACACCAATTTCTTTTAGCCTGGCGATCAGGCGAAAAATCTCGCGCCGCACAACAGAAACCGCATCATATTGCTGAAATACGGCAGTGATGGAATCAATCGAAACACGCTTGGCTTTATATTTTCTAATCGCATAGTTAATACGCTCAATCAACCCTGAAAGGTCGAAGCTGCCAGCCACATCCTGACCCTCTGGATCCGGAGAAGCATCTAAAATAAATAATTTATCATTATCAACCATAGACTGCAAATCCCAACCAAAACTGGCSGCATTTCGCAAAATATCGAGCGGTGATTCTTCAAAGGTTACGAAGATTCCCGGTTCATCAAAATGCTTGATTCCGTTATATAAAAAGTGCAATGAAAATACTGTTTTACCGGTGCCAGATGTGCCGCTGATCAAGGTGGAGCGGCCTATGGGTAGGCCGCCGTGGCACACATCATCAAAACCTTCAATCCCCGTGGCCAGCTTTTGCACCTGGCTGAGATGGGTTTCGGCTGAACTTTGGAACATGGGTGAACTGCTCATTGCTTGAGGTTATTCAGAAACTTCATCAAAGGAATATCCATCCGCATCATCGGAGAGCTCTTCATAGAGAAGGTCGAGGCCAATTAGCACCCGTTCTCGATCTGAGAGGTCGCCGATAATGCGKCGCACTGGAGGGGGAAGGATTTTTGCAAGCGTTGGGGTGGCGAGAATCTTGTCCTCCTCCGCCAATTGGGGTTGCTTGAGCACATCGATCACCTTGAGGGCATAAACCCCACGGAACTCGGTTTCAAGGATGTTGCGCAGGGTTTTGAGGGCCCGCATTGAGTTTGGCGTGTTTCCAGCCACATAAAGCTTGAGGATGTAGGTCTTACGGGGGCTCATGAAGACTCCTCCTGAAGTCGGTCCGCTGCCTTTGAACGAGCAAAGCTGCCCAAAGGCTCGGGGGGAATRGAACGGCGATACATCTCACAAAGGTGAGCCATCACGTCGAGCAAAGCAAGGCGGTAGTCCTGAAGGAACTCRCTCTGATGTCCCTCTACACGTAGCTGCTTAGACCAGCCATCGATCAGATTCATATGTATTTCAACAGCCTTTGTAATCGRCAAATCACTAAAGAATGCTGTGTTTACGAAGCTTTCAATYGCTTGGTTAGCAGCGGCCGGATCTCTGAAATAACTCAGCAACAGGTCGCGATAGCTGCGTTTTAACGATTGGATCAATTCGCTTTGCTCAGCATCGCTGAGGTTGCGYAAAAACAGCTGGGGGTCGCGCTTGTAATACACCCCAAGGAAACCAAGCCGCTCCTCCAACCGCTGCGATAAACGCCAAGCCCCCTGGGCGTGGTGATCCTGCTGGGCCGTTTTTAAAAGCCGTTTTTCCAGGAAATTGCAAACGGCCGCATCCAAGCTGTAGGGCAGCTGGGCCAATTGATCGGCTGGCAGATGCAATTCAGCTTCGTGGTAAGTGGTTTGGCCGTTTACGGCACCAATAACCACCGCGGGCAACATCAGCCCCTGGGCCCGCAATAAATCAAGGCTGCTGCCATCGAGCACGCCCTGTTCAATCAACACCCCATCCAAGCCATCCCAGCAGCTCTGCAGCTCCGCCAGCAACTTGCCTGGGTCTGTGGATATGGGCCTGATGCCATAGCGACCCTCCCCTAGGCCCAGGCGACAGGAATCGAGCAGCAGCTCGTTCTGCAACAAAGCACCAATCACCAGTTCAGGAACCTCCATGCCCCCCAGTCTTGACGAAAGCAAAAGCGATCTGGGAAGATCTTTGTTTGTTTTCCAATTGGCGTTGCCCCAGGCCCAAAATGAYCGCTTGGTCTGCCTGAGCAATGCTGGAGTTCAGCCATGACCAACAGCCCATACGCCATTGTTGAGGCCTCAGGCCAACAATTTTGGCTCCAGCCCAATCGTTACTACGACATCGATCGCCTAGCGGCTGATGTGGATGCAGTAATCACTTTAAAAGAGGTGTTGCTGGTTAACGATGGCAAAGCCACCACCTTGGGCAAACCCTATGTGGCGAACGCTGAGGTGAGCTTGAAGGTGATGACCCACCGCCGCGGCCCCAAAATAATTGTGTACAAGATGCAAAAGAAGAAAAAAACACGCCGCAAGAACGGTCACCGCCAAGAACTCACCMGGGTRATGGTTGAATCGATCACGGTGGGCGGCAAAAGCATCGCCTGATTTGGTAYYRGGTTGGCAAAYAGGATTGCTAGCCGCTGTTTTAATCCGTTCTAGAATCTGYTYYAAATACTTTCCGCACCCCCCAACCAGCAACTCCCCATGGCCCACAAAAAAGGTACCGGTTCAACCCGCAACGGTCGCGATTCCAATTCAAAAAGACTTGGTGTTAAGCGATACGGCGGCGAAAAAGTAACCGCAGGCTCAATCTTGATCCGCCAACGGGGCACCTCCGTGTTGCCCGGCTTAAATGTGGGCCAAGGGTCAGACGACACCCTTTTTGCCTTAATTGATGGTGTGGTGAAATTTGAAACAATCCGCCGTTCCACCCGGGAACGCAAGCGCATCACCGTTGCTCCCTTTTAAARACCTGTTGGCCCACAACCAAACAGCCCAAGAGGGTTARCAACATAACAACTACACTTAAAATTGATGGATTTTTACTAACTTCCATCAATTCAAAGGGCACACTAATAACTARAATTGTTAGYAGCAGCTTTTCACCCCAAGCTTTTTTACGYAAGGTTCCTATGGCAGCCAAGCTGATTAAACAGGCGTAGATCCCWGAAAAGATRGCTATCTGCTCTAATTTTTCAGGTCCWGCAGCCATYCCTTTTTGCGCCATCCCTAGTARTATCCGTTGATTTGAGCCTGATARTTGTTGAACYAACAGGGGTAATTCGTCATAACGGAARCTCCCCACCATGGCGGATAAGGATACAAAAAACAGTAAAATTGCTAGAAGGATTTTTTTGAGAATAATTAGGTTGAGCAACATTAGCGCAGGCCGTAAATGCGGGCAGTAATCAGATAGGGATGGAACTGTTCCAAATATAAATCTTGCAATGTTTGAAAAAATTTCTCAACCAGTTCAGGCCCATCAAAATGGAACGGGTATTCGCCATTAAACCCCTTAAAGAAGTACCAATTCATTAATGCAGCACCAGTTTTTGCTTTTAATCTTTTAGCAAATAGTTCTAATTGCAGCGCCGGATCAGGCAGATGCTCTAATACATCCAAACAAACTAAACTATCAAATTGCTCTGGTAATTCCGGCGCCGTTAAATCCCGCACACAGCGCAATTTATGGGCCAAGCCAAGGCTTTGCGCCCGTTKGCTTACAAAATCACGATTCCAGCCATTGAGATCCACCATCCACACCTGTTCCACCTGGGGCAACTGGGCCGCAGCCAGGGCATGGCTACCGATACCACCACCAAAATCAAGATGTTGMCCCTTTGCAATCAATGCCTGCAAACGGAGGGTATCGGCAATATATGCAGCGCTATTGAGATGCCAGGCGGCTAATTCATAAAGATGGCCGTCCCCCACCTCAGTTTCGTAAAAACTTTCCACCTCCTTAACTAAAGCCTCCGCCTTGCAGGCAAAGGCCCCTGGATGGAGTGCCGCAAGGGCCTCTGTGCTGCAGGGCAGCCTTGCCTCCAAGCTGCTTTGCCCAATCTGCAAAAACTCTGCAAGCTGGCTTTTTAAGGCAAAGCCATCCCTTAAGAAATCGCCAATGCTYGGGTGATCAACYACCAGGCCGCAAACCGCAATCCCCCAACTTAGAGGGATGCAACCATGGCAAAACATATYTAATCCGCTTGCGCCMAACCCCAGCCAGTTCCTGCGGATTTCTGGTGATCGACAAACCCGCCGGCTGCACCTCCCACGACTGCGTTGCCATTGCCCGTCGCATGCTCGCCATTCGCCGCGTGGGCCATGGCGGCACCCTTGATCCTGCCGTTACKGGTGTTTTGCCCCTGGCGGTGGGTCCTGCCACCCGCTTGCTGCCCTACCTAGATGGCACTAAGGCCTATGTGGGTTGGATCCAATTGGGAGTTAGCACCAATAGCGACGACCTCAGCGGTGAATTAATCCAGCAAACCCCCTGGCCAAAACTTGAGCGGGCTGCCCTGGAGGATGTGTTGCTGAAATTTTGCGGCGAACAACCCCAGCGACCGCCAAATATCAGTGCTGTWCATGTGGATGGCGAAAGGGCTTACAAAAGGGCCCGCCGCGGAGAGCAGCTGGAAATTGCTCCCCGCATGGTGTGYATCCATCATTTGCAWTTAATAGATTGGCAAGCTGCAGAGGGCCGCTTTGCCATTGAGATTCGCTGCTCCGCYGGCACCTACGTGCGTTCCCTAGCGCGGGACATTGGCGCAATGCTTGGCTGTGGCGCTGCCCTGGCTGAATTGCGTAGAACCGGCGCCCTTGGCTTTGAACTTCACCAGGCGATCCCCTTAAACCAATTAACCCCCCAAACGCCCCTTGTGGATCCCCTCATCGCCCTGGGCCAAAAGCCTCGCCGCCAATTAAGCCATCAGGAGTGGCAGGGTTGGTGCCGCGGCCAAAGGTTGCAACCCACTGGCGCTGCTGATTTGAACGGCACTGAGGTGGTAATAATCCTGCGGCCCGATGGCAGCTTGGCGGGGCTTGCCCACCCCACCAGCTCAGGGGAACTCCAACCACGGGTGGTATTTGATGCCGCCGGTTAAACACAAACAGCCGRGCGATCCGCTAAYACCAAACAATTTGGGTGGCCTTGCAACCAACTGGCGGGCACTAATTGTTGGGGTGGTTCCTGCAACACCCGGCGCAGCACAGAACTTTTGTTTGCACCAGTTACCACCAGTAGAACTTCTTCTGCCGCCAAAATATCGGCYAAGCCCAAAGTAATTGCCCGCTCTGGCACAGCCTTTGCCTCCCCTCCAAAGGCAGCGGCATTTTGCTGGCGGGTGGCATCGCTCAGCTCCACACACCTACAGGGTGCAAAAGCATCACAGGGGGGTTCGTTRAAACCCACATGGCCGTTTTCACCAAGACCAAGCAATTGCAGGCCAAGGCCATKGGTTTGCACCTGCTGGCGATAGCGCAGGGCCTCGAGATGGGGGTTTGGGGCCAAGCCATTGGGCAACTGCATGCGCGCAGCTGGAATCGCTAATGGCTCCCCCAAATATCGGGCCATATAGGCAGCAAAAGAGCGGGGATCATCGGGCCCCAAACCCACGTATTCATCAAGGTTGAAACTGCGCCAATGGCCCAGGGCATTGGCGCCTGCCTGCTGCAATAGGGGCACAAGCCATTGATAAACAGCAACCATGGTGCGCCCGGTGGCTAAACCCATGGGTGCTCGTTTGGGGTCGAGCAAAACCTCAGCCAAAATGCCGGCGGCCCTTTCAGCCACCGCCTCAGAACTATCGAATACCTCGAGCTTCATGGAGCTGGCGGCGAGTTTGGCCAATCGGCGRCGCTGTAGGGCTCAAGCCTTGTRCCGCTGTAGTAGTGGCGCAAGATGTGGCTAAATTCTTGCCCCTGTTGGGCCATGCCATAGGCCCCCCATTGGCTCATGCSCACCCCATGGCCGTAGCCGCGGCCGATMGCCAATAGCCGCGGMGCTGGCGGCAAGCCGAGCCAATCGCCAAGGGCCTCAAGGGGAGCCGGTGCCGGTGGCGCTTGTTCAAATTTCACAAAGGTGCTGCGCAAGCCGAGTCGAGCCCGCAATTCCCCTGCACCCAAGCGCAGTTCCCCCTCTGGCCCYCGCACTAAAACCTTTGTAAGCCTGCCGGTGCTGGTGGTTTGCAGCGGCTGGATGCTGTTAACGCCTCCAATTTCCCGAAATGAATTGAGCAAGCTGAGCTCATCCAGGGGTTTTGTCCAGCGAAATACGGGGCTGCCCTGGTCGTAGTCGGCCACACTTTTTAGGTAGGGCAACTGACGGGGCCACACCTCGCCGCTGTTTTCGGTGTAGCCCCCACTGCTGCTGTGGAACACMGCATCGATCACGCGATTGGCATAGGTGAGCACAAGGCTGCGGGTGCTGTTTACCGCTTGCCTGGTGCTATCKGTTTCGGTTTCCAAACCCCGATAAACCTGGCTGCTAACCGTTGCCTTGAGGTCGTAAGGGGCCTCGGGGCGCAGCTGGCGAAGGGCATAGCTGCGGGCCGCCACCGACTGCACCCTGAGGGCCTCCAGGGGCCACTGGGGCGGCATTTCCGCCCCCACAACACTGGGTAAATAACTTTCGATGCCAAGGCGATTGATCGCCTGCAGGCGGCCCTTCTCAAGCCGCACCAGAAGTCGACCCCGGTAGCGCCTTTGTTGCAACCAAAGGCTGTCGTTTGGTGGTTCAGGGCTAATCCATAGCTCCGAGATCGGCCCGGCTGGCAAACCTGCAATTTCGTTGCCTTCCACCCGCAGGGTYAGTCCCCCCGCCACRGCKCCAAGGGAGCGACCATTGCCTGCCTGCAGCACCAGCCTGCCCTCCGCTGGGGATACCCGCAGGGCAGCAGCTTCCTCCACCAGCACCCGCACCTCTGGTTCCYTCACCAAGGCGAAGGGAAGCAGCAGCGCCATCAAAAGGGGGGAATTCCAAGCCATCTAGCTGGGCAGAGTTGCTTTGCCGTGGCACCATCAAAGCCGGCGCCGGTCGATAACGCCATTGCAGATCACTTTTCTGGGCACTAGTTCCGGAGTGCCAAGCCGCAGCCGCAATGTTTCTGSGGTGGCTGTGCGCTTGCCCCAGCGCTCCGACCTGTGGCTGCTCGACTGCGGCGAGGGCACCCAGCATCAATTCATGCGCAGTGATTTACGGGTATCGCAGCTGCGGCGAATTTTTATCACCCACATGCATGGCGACCACGTATTTGGGTTGCCGGGTTTACTGGCAAGCCTTGGCATGGCAGGTAATTGCCCAGGGGTAGACCTCTACGGCCCGGCCCCTTTGGAAGCATTTGTGCTCGGTTCCCTGCAGCATTCATCCACCCGCATTGGCTATCCGTTGCGATTTCACAAAGTTGAGGCAGCCGCCAGCAGCGGCGCCCCTTTGCTCAAAGACGGCGACCTAACGGTGCGMTGCGCCCCMTTAACCCATCGAATTCCAGCCTTTGGTTATCGGCTCCAGGAAGAGGAACGCCCWGGTCGTTTCAATATCAACCAAGCCAGGGCCCTCAATTTGCCCCCAGGCCCTTTATTTGCCCGGCTTAAGGCTGGGGAAACGGTGAGTTTGGCGGATGGYCGTGTAATCAGGGGGGCAGACCTCTGCGGMCCCGTGCAAGCGGGGGTTTCCATGGCCTATTGCACCGACACGGTGTTCAGCGAAGCGGCTGTTCAACTCGCCAAAGGGGTAGATCTCCTAATCCACGAGGCAACCTTTTCCCACCGCGACGCGGAAATGGCCTACCAACGCCAACACTCCACCAGCACCATGGCGGCCCAAACCGCTGCCGAAGCAGGGGTTCACCAGTTGGCACTAACCCACCTAAGCCCCCGCTATGCCCCAGGCAACCAAGAAAATGCCGAGGATTTATTGCGGGAAGCACGGGCAATTTTTCARAACACCTTGCTTGCTAAAGACTTCCTAACGCTCGAATTAAGCCCTGGGGCCTGCAACAGTGTGTGAGTCACCRGGCTGATTAGCGCCTTTGGAGTGGTTTTGCGTGATACAAGAGCTCAGGAGTCCGTAACGTTGCCCGCTTCCTCCATGTCGACTGTTTTTCAGGGTTTGCGGCGCCTAGCCGTGYTGCTGTTGCTTCCCGTTGTTCTGTTATTGCTGCCCAGCACTGCTGCGGCCCTGCAATGGGACKCTGCAACCCTCACCGTACCGGCAGATCCCAATGGCACTCAGATCACCTTCAGTGAATCTGAGATCAAAGCGGGCCGCAAAATTTTCAATACCAGCTGCGGCACCTGCCACGCCGGCGGTATCACTAAAACCAACCAAAACGTTGGCYTAGATCCAGAAACCCTTGCCCTTGCCACCCCTCCAAGGGATTCCGTGGCGGCATTGGTGGATTACATGAAAGATCCCACCTCYTACGACGGTGAGATGTCTATTGCGGATCTGCACCCCAGCCTTAGGAGTGCCGATGTTTTTGTGCAAATGCGCAACCTCACCGATGAAGACCTACGCCGCATGGCTGGCTACATCCTTGTTGCACCAAAAGTGCAGGGTTTGCAATGGGGTGGCGGCAAGATCTATTTCTAAATAGGTTGTTTTGCTGATTTAYTGCTGATCCGGGTTTTCCCGGCGGCTRTACCACCAYTCCTGCAATTCAGGGCTGAGCCTTTCGGCAAAAAGCGTGAGCACAGCTGTGGTGGCCCGCAGGCCTGGCTGMAGCAGCTCAACCGCATAGGTGGGGCAACGCCGGGCCGCCAGGTCGGGCACAAACCTTTTACCCACCCGCCGCCAACTTGGTTCCTTGCTGCGCCATTGCAACCGGCAGCAGGGCCAYGGCAGCTCCTCRCGATCAAACAACCGGCAGCAGGGCCCGATCACCCGAAAGGTATACATACCACCGGGACTYGGTTGCTCACTGCCGTTTGGCAATAAACGGTTGTGGCTTGGGGGCACCGGTGCAGGCACTTAGGCGAAATGAGGGGTGAAAAGGCTAAAAAAAAGCCACCCCCGCAGGGGTGGCTGAGCTTGAAGCAATAAACAGCTCAGTAGAGCTCTTCTTCTGAATGGGTTTTGATCGTGCAGTCGCTGGTGGGGTAGGCCACGCAGGTGAGCACGAAGCCAGCTTCGATCTGGTCGTCGTCTAGGAAGCTTTGATCGCTCTGATCAACGGTTCCAGCGGTGAGTTTGCCGGCGCAGGTGGAGCAGGCTCCAGCGCGGCACGAATAGGGAAGATCGATGCCCTGCTCCTCGGCTGCGTCGAGGATGTACTGGTCATCAGGTACTTCAATGGTCTTGTTCAGGCCCTCGCTTTCGTTAACGAGGGTGACCTTGTAGGACGCCATGGCAATGAAGGTTTCTCAGGTCCACGGCGAACCGGGCCTGTAGGGGCTCGACCTTTGTACACCTAACTGCCGCCCCTAGCGGCCACTAGCTGGGAAGGCCAATGCTTTCCGCAACTTGTATAAGTGAAATTTATCAATCAAAAACTRCTATCGGCGGATTTCCAGCAGGGCCCAACGGGATTGTTCTGCAGCCAAATGGCACTGCCAGCCCATGGTTTTCAATTGCTGCGCCAAAGGTTCCACCTGTTCCACCAATAGGCCGCTGAGCAAGCCAACCCCCTCTGGCGCAATTAATTGCTCAAACCATGGGGCGAGCTCAGCCAACACCGGAGCRAGGATGTTGCAAACCAGCACCTGGGCYCGGCCRTGGCCGAGCAACTGCTTCAGTTCAGGCGCTGAACCCAGCCGCACCTGGAGCAACTCCCCCATGCCATTGAGGTTGGCATTGGTGTTGGTTGCCAATATCGCCAGGCTGTCGATATCGGTAGCCACCACAGAGCCCGCCCCCAAGGCCAGGGCAGCTAAACCGAGAATGCCGCTGCCGCAGCCCAGGTCGGCCACCAAGCCCCCCGCTAGAGGCAAACGCTCCAGGCTTTGCATGCACAAACGGGTTGTGGGGTGACTGCCCGTGCCAAAAGCACTGCCTGGATCCAACAACAGCACCTGACGGTTGCTGAATTCCTCAGGGCATTCCAACCAAGCCGGCAGGATCAACAGCCGTTCCCCCACCGGGTCGGGCTGCCAATGCCGTTTCCAGCTATGGCTCCAATCCTCCTCCGCCTGTTGTTGCCAGCTCAAGGGGGGCAATACCGCGGCAAATGGCTCTGCCATGGCYGCAAGGGCTTCCCCAAGCCGCATTCGCTCGCCATCGGGCCAATCCACAGCCGGCAGCCAGGCCACCAGGGTGCGGTGGCTTGGCTGCTCCGGCTTGAATTGAATCGCCACCCTTGAGATGCCAAGGGTTTCAAGCCGCCAAATCAACGACTCTTCMAAATCGCCAGAGGGTTCAATCTCCAGCCTCCACCAGCTGGGGGATGGCAACGAAGTCATTGTTTAAAGGGTGACCGGATGGGCCTCCTGGATGCCATTGATGGCATAGATGCTGGTGAGCAAACTCGGTGGGATTGGGTCATCAAGGCTCAGCACCATCACCGCATCGCCCCGCACGATGCGCCTACCCACCTGCATCGAGGCGATATTYACGTTGTGCTCGCCGAGCAGGGAGCCGAGGTGGCCAATGATGCCAGGCATGTCCCGGTGGCGGGTAAAMARCATGTGCCGGCTGGGGGGCACATTGAGGGGGAATTCATCGATGCTGGTAACACGCAGTTCCCCATCGKCAAACACCGCACCGGTAACCGTGTGGCTGCCCTGGGAATTGCGGCAGGAAAGCTGCAGGGAGCCGCCGGCAAAATCACGGCTGGCATCATCTTTAATCTCGAGCACATGAATGCCGCGGCCTTTCGCCTCGAGGGCTGCATTCACGTAGTTGATTTTATCGCCCAAGGCCGAGCTCAATARRCCCTTTAGGGCTGCCACCACCAAGGGTTGGCTGGGATGTTCAGCAAATTCCCCTTGTAGCCGCACCTCTAATTCCTGCACCGAACCCCGCGAGAGTTGGCTGAGCAATAAACCAAGGGTTTCAGCCAGCTGCAAATGGGGTTTGAGTTTTTCCATTACCTCAGGCGTGAGGCCAGGAATATTCACAGCACTGCGGGCCGGTAGGCCCAAAAGCACGTCGCGAATCTGCTCAGCCACATCAACGGCCACATTCACCTGGGCTTCTTCCGTTGATGCCCCCAGGTGGGGAGTGAGGATCAAACGTTCGCCAACGCTGCGCAGGGGCGAATCAGCCTCCAACGGTTCTTGGGCATACACATCGAGGGCCGCACCGGCKATCACMCCATTTTTTAAAGCCTCGGCCAGATCCGCCTCGGCAATGATTCCACCGCGGGCGCAGTTAACCAACCGGGCCGTGGGCTTCATCTTGGCCAGCARGGCGGCGTTAACCAAATTTTCGGTTTCGGCCGTGCGGGGCAGGTGCAGGGTGATGTAATCGGCCTCYTTAAAAAGCGGCTCCAATGGGCTGAGCCGCACCCGCAGTTGTTGGGCCCGTTCATCGGAAATGAAAGGGTCGTAGGCGATKACCTCCATGCCCATGGCTTGGGCAACCCTTGCCACGTGGGAGCCGATCTTGCCTAAGCCCACCACACCGAGGCGTTTTTTATAGAGCTCATTGCCCACATAGGTTTTGCGGTCCCAACCACCTGCGGCAGTGCTGCTGTGGGCRGCTGGGATATGGCGGGAAAGGGCCAACATCATTGCCAGGGCATGCTCAGCGGCGGCAATCGTGTTGCCCTCTGGTGAATTCACCACGAGCACACCGTGCTTGGTGGCGGTAGCCACATCAACGTTGTCTACCCCCACGCCAGCGCGGCCRATGATCCGCAACCGTGGTGCTGCCTCGATAATTTCCGCCGTTACCTGGGTGCCAGARCGAATCATCAGGCCGTCGTAATCGGCGATGATCTGCTTCAGCTCCGCTGCTGGCAGGCCCGTGCGCACATCCACATGGGCTACCTGCGAGAGAATATCTATCCCCACCTGATCGATGGGATCCGACACCAAAACTTTTGTCATCATCCGCGGGGGCATGCGGGGGTGCAGTGTAGAGACCGCTCCTAATCCTGCAAAAAAGCGATGGCCCTTAGCGTGGCGGTGGTGCTTGAAAGCCTCGAACGGGTAGAGGAATTGCAGCAACAGCTGAATAAACATCAGTTGGATAAACAGCAAATGCCCCTAAAGCTGCAGGCCGTTGGTGCAGGGGCCCTAGATCCCAAAAGCCTTGGCGCCCTAAATCCMGCCCTGGCGCGGCAGGCCCGTCAACGCAGCATGGTTCGCTGGCTGCTGCCATTTGGCTTTGGCGCCGGCGTGATGTTCACCTTCATCACCAACCTCGACACCTTTGCTTTTGCTGGCCCCCTCGGCCAGCCATTGATCGGTGGCCTGCTCGGTTTGGGGTCGGGATGGATGGGTAGTTTTGCCGCTGCCGCCAGTGTTACCAGCGATGGCGACGATCAGGTGCGCACGGTGCGCAATCGTTTAGACGAGGGTTTATTGGTGCTGCTGGTGGAGGCAGCACCTGGGCAAAACATTCCCTGGGGCCTAWTCCAAGCGGCAAAACCGCGCTTGGTGGTGCGGCTCAAGGAGGATTAATGCTGCCCACCCGTGAGCTGCTGGCAGGGGCCAGCCACCCTGAGGCCCTCAGCCAAGTGCTGCAGCTGGCTGATGTTTGTGTGCGCACCTTCCAACCGCAATGG
Organism: Synechococcus lacustris str. Tous; assembly: GCF_003011125.1. Taxonomy (GTDB): domain Bacteria; phylum Cyanobacteriota; class Cyanobacteriia; order PCC-6307; family Cyanobiaceae; genus Synechococcus_D; species Synechococcus_D lacustris. The sequence continues at coordinate 42,769 of NZ_PXVC01000006.1, forward strand.
AGTGGTTTTTTGGGGGCGCCAGARCGGGAGGAATGTTTTGCTCGCCTAGCTCCACTTGTTGAATTAAAACTATCCAGCAGYGGTGGCTTCCCCCAAGCAGAACGCCAACGCTTGCTGCTTGAACGCAGTCAAGCTCACCTTGAGGAAAGCGCAGCGGCAGCACCTTTGAAGCTGCTGGAAATAAGCGGMAATTTTTTATTCGACCCCGCTGAAGCGATCGATTTTCGCCAGGCATTGCTGGAGCAGGGAATAGAGGCAAAAGATTTGGGTGATGCCCTAGTTCGGGGCGATCGGGGTGCCYTGGTGGTGGTGAGCTTGGAGGCGGCCAGCAGCTTGATAGGAAAACCGCTGCAGGTGCGCACCATTGCCTGCCTTGTGGCTGAAACCAGCTGGGAACGCTTGCCTAATCAACTGCCAAAAGAAAAGCAACTMACCACTGTGGAGGCTTCCTTAAGACTTGACGCTGTGGCATCAGCYGGCTTTGCCATTTCGCGCAATCGCATGGCCGATTTAATCCGCCAGGGCAAGGTGCGGATCAACTGGAAAGTRATAACAAACCCAAGCCGTGAATTAAAACTTGAGGAGAGGGTGCAACTGGAGGGCCGCGGCGAGCTGCGCTTAGCAGGGGCAATGCTCACAAAAAGGGAGCGCTGGCGCCTCTCACTKGTGCGCACGCTTTAAACRAACAAKCTGCATCCAAGGCAAGTTGTAGAGAGCAAAATGTTAGGTTCGCTCTTCTAGGGCGATTAGCTCAGAGGTAGAGCACTACCTTGACACGGTAGGAGTCACTGGTTCGATTCCAGTATCGCCCATTCAAATTTCTAGTTCGATGCAAGAGCGTGTGGTGGTGGTGGGTTTAGGCCGTTCCGGCACTGGCGCTGCCCGCTTACTTCATTACCAAGGCTCCCAGGTGAGCCTTTTTGAMAGTGGCAATACCCCTGAATTGCAGGCCAAAGCCACAGCTTTGGCAGCTGAGGGAATCGAGGTGAAATTGGCAAAACCTTTGGCGATTGCCAGTTTTGATCCCTTACCCGATCGGGTGGTGATCAGCCCCGGAATTGCCTTCAACCACYCGGTTTTACAGCAGTTGCGCGATCAAGGGGTAGCTGTGGTGGGGGAGATGGAGGTGGCCTGGCATGGCCTGGCGGAGGTGCCATGGATTGCTATCACCGGCACCAATGGCAAAACCACCGTTACCAGCCTGGTGGCCCATCTGCTGCAACARGCAGGGGTAGATGCACCCGCCTGCGGCAACATCGGCAGCTCCGCCACTGAACTGGCCCTTGCTCGAGCCAAAACCCATGGCCCCCAATGGGCAGTAGTGGAGTTGAGCAGTTTTCAAATTGAAGCGGCCCCTACCGTTGCCCCMAGGATTGGCATCTGGACAACCCTCACCCCAGATCACCTCGATCGCCACGGCAGCATCAACAACTACCGCTCCATCAAGGCAAGCCTGTTGCGCCGCAGCCAAGTGCAAATCCTTAATGCAAACGACCCCGATCTGCTGGCCCATGCCAACGACTGGCCTAAGGCCCTTTGGGTTAGTGCCGGCCCGCTCGAGCAACTACCAGCGGCCATTGATGCCCATATCTGGATTCAARGGGGGGTTGTGCACAGCAAAAATGGGCCCCTATTCCCAACTGCGGCCCTGGCCATGCCAGGCGTCCACAACCTTCAGAATTTGGCATTAGCCACCGCSGCCGCCCTTGAGGTGGGGCTGAGCCCTGGGCAGATTGAAGCSGGCTGCCGCAGTTTTCCMGGGGTWGCCCACAGGCTGGAATTAATTCGCACCCATCAAGGAATCGGYTTCTACAACGACAGCAAGGCAACCAACTACGACGCTTCYCTGGTGGCATTGCAAGCCCTTGAAGGCCCATTGGTGCTGYTGGCGGGGGGCMGAGCAAAACGGGGGGAGCCCGCCCCGTGGCTTAAGGCCCTAGAGCAAAAAGTAAAAGCAGTTGTTTTGTTTGGTGAAGCCGCACCAACCTTCAATGAATTGCTGGGGGCCAGTGGCTTCAGCGGCAGRATCGCCAGGCGGGAGGGATTAGATCAAGCCMTGCCTTTGGCAGCTGAATTGGCAASGGAATTAGGGGCCCGTGCCGTTCTACTTTCACCCGCCTGCGCCAGCTTTGATCAATACGAAAATTTTGAGCAGCGCGGCAACCACTTCCGCACACTGGTGGAGGCCCTTAAGTAGCAGCAATGGCACCGCATAAATGGTGGCTGATGAAAAGTGAGCCAGATGTATTTGGCATCGACCACCTCAAGGCAGAGGGCAGCACCCTGTGGGATGGAATCCGCAATTATCAAGCGCGCAATTTCATGCGGGAAATGCAAGTTGGCGACCGGGCCTTTTTTTATCATTCCAATGCCAAGCCCCCAGGGATTGTGGGTTTGATGGAAGTGGTGGAAACAGGCATCACAGATCCGAGTCAATTTGAGCCCAGTAATAAATATTTTGACCCTGCTTCAAAACCGGAGGCTCCCCGCTGGGACTGCGCAAGGTTGAAATATCTTGGCGTTTTTGCGCAACAGCTAAGCCTAGACAAACTACGGGAACTATTTACGGAGGAAACCCTTCCGGTGGTACGCCGGGGCAATCGCCTTTCCATTCTCCCCGTTTCAAGCCCTAGCGCTGCGAAACTCTTGGAATTTTTGGGTGATCCCCTCCCTTAATGAAATAAATAGCTGGCATTAAAGCCAAAGCATCGCTAGGTTTGAATGAATTAATTGTTCAAACGCCATGGCCAATGCCCTCCCTGTTGGAGCAATCCTAAAATCAGGCTGGGCGGCATTTGCAAAAGCACCATTTCTTTTTATCGGTTTTACTCTTTTAGGCGGGGCCTTAAATTTAGGCAGCCAATTCATCCAAGATCAGGCCAGCAAAAGCATTCAAGACGGATCTAGCCTTGGCTTAGCTTGGATATTAATATTTCTACTGGGATTTAGCTTGAATATTGTTGCCAGCCTTTGGCTAAATATCGGTTTATTTAGGGGTGCCTGGCGGGCATTAGGGGGCGAGAAACCGATCTTTAAAGATTTCGTAAACTGGCACGGCAAATCAATAACAATGTTATTTATGATGACATTATTTTTAGTTGCTGTGAACATGGTTGTGCTAGCAATTGCATTCCTAGCGGGYGGATTATTAAGTTTGATTCGATTGGAACTATTATTTATTCCCTTGGTGATTGCAGTGTTTACCATGATTTATTTAGCAGTTACCCAAATGTTTCATGTGCCCTTAGTTGTGGCCAGGGGTGATAAGCCAATGCTTGCATTTAAGGAGGGACGCCGCAGCGTAGACCCACAATTTTGGCCTGTTTTGGGCTTTGGCATTTTGATGATTTTAATTGGCCTAACGGGTCTACTGCTTTGCGGTGTGGGCATTCTGGTGGCAGCACCAGTGATTGTTTGCTGCCTGGTGGCCGCTTATCAGCACCTTTTTGATAGCGAGGATCAAACCGGCTTTTTAATAAACCTCAGCAAGGGCTAACGCCTCACAAAAAGCCGCCGCGGTGGAACGCTGCCAGCTTCCYTCTGCCCCCCGCTCGCCCAGGGCTGAGCTGAGCACAAAACGCAGAGCCCAGCCATTGCAATCTCCCCTGAGCTCAAGCCAAAAAGCACCTTCTTCAAGGCACAACTCAAGATTTTCTTCAGCCATTAAATGATCTAAACAGTCTTTGTATTGGCCAACGATCTTGGCGCACATGTTGCGGAATTGCTCAAATTCAGCGCTGGTAAGTTCTAAGGCCCAATCATCTGAAGCAATCAGGGCTTGATAGCCCTGTCGCTGTTTATCAATGGCCAGGCGCCAACCTGGCCCCTCCCTTTGCATCAGCCTGCGAGCAGATCAGGCAGATCTTGTTCATCGCTGAGTTCGGTGATGGCTCGCTGAACTGGTTTCACCATGGAATCTTCCAATAACCCCTCGAAATCATCAAATCGCCGCTGCTTTGCCCTGAAAGCGATGCGCACGGTGGTGAGGTATCTGTTGGTGGAATGGCGCATCAAGCTCTCACCACGCTTGGCAAGCTCCTTTGCTTCAGGTTGCTGGCTTAAAGACATGGGCATCAAAAAATATTTACCAACCTAACTCCCGTTGCCCCCTCATTCAGCCGTAGAGGTTTGACCGTTTTGAAACAGGGGTAGGCGCACCGGGAATGCCCGTTCAGGCAGCCCAGGGGCCGTTAACCGAATCGTGCGCACCAATTGCAGGGCTGCCAATGGAATCCGCACCAGATCCACCAAGCTGCTCACCTCCTCCAAATGGACCTGATCGCAACAATCGATCCGCAAAGACGACCAACCCCTACTAAAACGGCAATCCTGCAAAGGCTCCAAAGCCAAAAGCTCCTGGGGCTCCTCCCGATAAAAAGACAACACAGCACTCAACAAGCGATCCGCGGCCATCTCGAATTGCGTCTCAATTCTCTTAATCTGGCCAAATATTCGAACTTTGGCCAGATGCTCTGCAAAGGTTTCAGTATTCGTTGCAACGGCTGAACGATTGGGCCAGGGAACACTTGCCATCGACCTTGGCAGCTCCACCACGCTGGTGGGCTGGCAAGCYCAGGCTGGCACTAGTCCAGAACTGCTCTACCTGCCTCCCRTCAGCAGCCCAGGCCCCCTGCCTTTCATACCCAGCCTCGTAGTTGATGAAGGTGCCCGCCCCCTCTTGGGCCAACAGGTGCTGGATGCCGGAGCCCARGGGCGCTGTCAGCGAAATTTCAAAACACAGCTCTACMAAAACGGCACCTGCCCAGAGGCGCAACAGGCTGCCGCTGCCTTGCTGGATGGCATCTGGCAAAAACTACCCCCGGATCGCATTCCCGAGAGGCTTGTGCTCACAGCTCCGGTGGAGGGCTTCAGCAACTACCGCCTTTGGCTGCAGCAATGGGCCGCCACTTTGGCGGTGCCGGAGGTGTCGCTGGTGGATGAATCCACCGCTGCTGCCCTCGGCGCCGGCCTGCCGCCTGGCAGCTTRGTGCTAGTGGTAGACATGGGTGCTGGCACCACCGACCTCTCCCTGGTGCGCTTGGAGGGGGGKGAAGGTAGGGCGATGCCAATGGCCCAACTACTGCGTTTTGGCGGCAACCAGCTACCCATAAACCGCAATGGCATAAAAACRGCCCGTGTGATTGGCAAAGCTGGCTGCCAGGTGGGTGGCCGCAGCATCGACCAMTGGTGGGCCATAGCCCTCGGCGCACCAGAACCGGTGCCTGAATATTGGCTTGAGGCTGCAGAAAAATTAAAATGTGCCTTGAGCGATGCCAATTCAGCCCAGGTGCACCTCGCTGCGGCCCCAGCTGGTGAAGCCAAATTRCTGCAGGCAACCCGCCGTCAATTGGAACAGGTGCTGGAGAACCAGGGTTTATCGATATTGCTGCAAGACCTGCTGGATGCCATCGCTGCTGCTGCACGCCGGGCAGGSGAAAATTTCRATCAACTTGATGGAATTTTGGCGGTGGGTGGTGGCAGTGCCCTGCCCTGGCTGCAAACCTGGTTAAACAAACATCTGCCTGGCCCCAAGATCAGCGTGGCCCAACCCAGCGCCGCAGTTGTATTGGGCGCCCTTGCCATGACGCCRGCCCTAAAACTCATCGATGTATTGAGGGAAGGGGTGAGCCTGCGCTGCTGGGATCGAAGGCTAGGRGGGCACTATTGGCATCCTTTGTTTTTGGCTGGCCAGGGCTGGCCCACCCCCCAACCACTGCAAATTGTGCTGGCCTGCCAGGAAGGTCAAACCCAACTTGAATTGCAATTGGGCACCCCCTTGGGCACAAGCCGCGCCGAAGTTGTTTTTAGGGATGGCATCCCAAAACTGCAGGCTCAAAGCGTGGGCGAAGCCAAGCTGAAAGTGTGGGATAAGAGGGTTGTGGAATTACCCCTAGAGCCGCCAGGTAAGGGCGGTGAAGATCGCTTCCAGCTGCAATTTCGAATTGATAATCAACGTCAGCTTTGGCTTAGGGGCATCGACCTAGTTCGCAATGAACCAATCACTGAGCAAATGCTCGGAAAACTCGAATGATTGCCCGCCGTTCCCGTTTGCCCTGGGTTTGGATAATCGGAACCCTTGGGGCTGTGGTRCTGGGCCTCAYGGGCTTAGGGCTCTGGCAGAAACAACTCCCCCACAGRCTCAAACGGGCAGCTGAACGGGGTGATCTAGCSGCTTGCCTAAGGCTTGGCCGCCAGCTGGGGGCCCTGCAACCACTGCAGCCAAGCCAAGCGGCATTGCTGGAAAATTGTTTGCAACGGCGGGCCCAACGCAGCTGGGATGGTGGCCTGTGGTGGGCCGCCCTGGATCAACAGCGGCAACTGGTGCGCCGCAGCGGCAATCCCGCCAAGGCCGATTTTCAATTGCAGCAATGGCGAGATCAATTGCGCACCAAGGTGTTGCAAAGATTTCTGCGGGGTGAACTTGCCCAAGCCCTGTCGCTAATAAGCAGCAGCGGCGAAAACCGTTTCCCTGAGGGACAAGATCTGCAGGATTCAATCAAGGAAAACTGGGCGGCCAACCGTTTTCAACTGGAGCAAGCCCAACAAAAGATTGGGCAGCGCCAATGGTGGGAAGCCCTAAATCACCTCAATCAGCTCAACCACCCCTGGTGGATTCAGCAGGCCCAAAACCAGCGTTTAAAGGTGGAGCAGCAGGTAAAGGCCCTTGCCGAAAAGAAACAGCAGCAAAACAGCCATGCTGGTGTTCCCTCAGGTGGGGGGCCAGATGCCGCGGCCCTTGATGCCAGGATTCGCCAACTGGTAGCAGCTGGCAAAACCGACTGGGCTGCATTTCAAGCCGCCTGCCGCGAATTGGGGGGGGAGGTGCGRGAAGAGGGTCCCGAAAGCAGCTGCCAAGGTCGGATGAGAAGATGATYGTTAGAAAAAATGTTGTTAAGAGTGATGCAGCCAGGTGACCGGGTTCGGGTGCAGCAATCGGTGGTGGTGTTCACCCATCCGGAACATCGCGGCCAAGCCTTCGACATGAAAGGCCAGGAGGGGGAAATCAATACGGTTTTAGTTGAATGGAAGGGGAAACCGATCAGCCCMACCTTGCCTGTGATAGTTGCCTTTGGCCGCTATAAGGCCCATTTCCGTAGCGATGAACTTGAAGTAATCGCTTAGTTCGTTGGCGGTTTAAGCAAAACCACACCCTCTTCACCATCCACCTCCTGGAGCATCAGGTGGATGAATTCGTGCCGGCTTGTGGGCACCACCCTACCCACAAAATCCGGCTGGATTGGCAATTCCCGATGGCCGCGATCCACCATTGCCAATAGTTTCACGCTGGCCGGACGGCCCCAACCTTGCAGCGCCTCCATGGCCGCCCGCACTGTGCGCCCGGTGAACACCACGTCGTCTACCAAAACCACTGTGCGGCCATCGATGGGCACTGGCAGATTGGTTGGTTGCACCAACCTGGTTCCAACCCTGCCAAGGTCGTCGCGGTGGAAGGTGGGATCCAACACGCCTTGATGAATCGGTTCACAAAGCAGGCGCTGCAATTCAGCTGCTAATACCTGGGCAAGGGCCACCCCGCGGGTAGGTATGCCAAGCAAAAGCAATTGCTTGGGGTTGGCCACTGATTCGATCACCTGGGAGCAAAGCCGCAATACCGTGCGATGCAATTCCTCCGCATCGAGGATCCATAGTTTTTCGCAATTCTGGGGAGGAAATGAAGATCGCCCCATAAAGGCCCTAAACCTGGCCTCTGATCTTAGGTGTAGCAATTTCCTCGGTGCTCGAAACCTAACCGCTTTCGGTATTAGTTAATTCGTTGTGCGATGTGGATGTAACTTGCCTGWTATCCAAGCTCTGCTTATCGGGTGACAGCAGCGACACCTCCCAGCACCGGCCAGGAACTGAAAGGACGCAGCCTCAGCCCCGTTGCGCCTGTGGTGCTGGTGATCCTCGATGGCTGGGGTGAAAATCCAGCCACAAACCACAACGCCATCCGTTTAGCGAAWACGCCAGTGATGGATGCCCTTTGGCATGCCTATCCCCACACGCTTATCCAAGCCAGTGGTGCCCATGTGGGCCTGCCAGACGGGCAGATGGGTAATTCAGAGGTGGGGCACCTCACAATTGGTTCTGGCCGGGTAATACGGCAAGAGTTAGTGAGAATTAGTGAGGAGGTAAAAAAAGGTCAGTTCAAGCAAAATCAAGCCTTGAATGGCATGGCTGCCAAATTGCTTGAAACGGGCGGCACCCTGCATTTGCTGGGCCTGTTATCGGATGGAGGTGTTCACAGCCACATAAACCATATCGGCGGATTAYTGAAGTGGGCTGCGGCTAAAAAACTCAAACATGTGTGCATACACGGCATTACCGATGGTCGCGATACACCAACCAACAGCTCAATCGGCTTTATAAAAACCCTGCAGCAACAGATTGAAGCCGCTGGGGTGGGAGAACTCACAAGCCTTTGCGGCCGCTATTGGGCGATGGATCGCGACAACCGCTGGGAGCGCATCGAGAAGGCCTAYCTGCTGTTAAGCCAACCCGGAACTTGTTCGAAGGAAACGGCTGAAACGGTATTAGCCAGGGCCCATGCCGAGGGCATCAGCGATGAGTTTTTAGAGCCGGTGCGATTCCAACCAGAATATTTTAAGCCRGGTGATGCTGTGGTGTTATTTAACTTCCGCCCCGATCGCATGCGTCAATTAACATCATGCCTRGTTAATCCAAACTTTTCAGGCTTTGAGCGGCAACTCATCCAATCGCTAGATGTTGTTACTTTTACTCAATACGAAAAAGATCTACCTGTTGCGGTAGCTTTTCCACCAGAATCACTGGATGACCTATTGGGAGAGGTGATCTCCCGCAATGGTTTACGGCAATTCCGCACAGCTGAAACCGAAAAATATCCCCATGTTACTTATTTCCTAAATGGTGGCATGGAAAAACCATATCCTGGTGAAGATCGCCACTTGGTGCCTTCTCCAAAAGTAGCAACCTATGATCAATCCCCGGCGATGTCGGCAGCAGCCCTCACAAATGGYTGCGTAGCTGCAATCCGAAAAGGTATCTATTCATTTGTTGTAATTAATTATGCAAACCCCGACATGGTGGGGCATACGGGTGATTTAAACGCCACGATCGAAGCAATCAGTTGCGTTGATCAATGCATTGGCAAACTACTTAGCGCCACTGGAAGAATGGGGGGAACCCTGTTAATAACCGCCGACCATGGCAATGCTGAATTGATGCAGGGCGCCGATGGGCGCCCCTGGACAGCCCACACCACTAATCCAGTGCCATTCATTTTGGTAGAAGGAGAACAGCGCAAATTGGCTGGTTTAGGGGGYGATATTCAATTGCGGGCAGATGCCGGTTTGGCAGATATTGCCCCCACAGTGCTTGAACTGCTTGGCATGGAGGTGCCAGAAGCGATGAGTGGCACCAGCCTTGTGGCCAATAACAAGGCAATTCAATCAACACCTACGCTGGTGTARTTGCAATCAACCATGCTGATWACGATTCTCGGCTGGCTTTGGGCCGCCACGGCTGTTTTATTGATCATCTCAGTGCTGCTGCACAGCCCAAAGGGGGACGGCATGGGTGGTCTTGCCTCCAGCGGCAGCTCAATGTTCACAAGTGCCCGCAGCGCAGAAAATACACTTAACCGCATCAGCTGGACTTTACTTGCCTTATTTATGGGCCTAGCCGTTGTATTGAGCGCCGGCTGGCTGAATTAAACAATTGCAAATTTAAACTTATCTTATAAACCATTAAAAAACTAATGCCAAGAAAAATAAATGTTTCTTTGAACCGCCTAAAGAACTTTTTATTTGGCGATCCCCTGCCTACCAGCGCCCATGAAGAGGAGCGGCTTAGCAATCCAGAAGCGCTAGCAATACTTAGTTCTGATGCTCTTTCTTCGGTGGCCTATGCCAGCCAAGAAATTGTGCTTGTTTTAAGTTTAGCTGGCGCGGCTGCCCTGCAATACACCCTACCGATCACAGCAATGATCGTGCTGTTGATGGTGATTGTTGGTGTTAGTTACAGTCAAACAATCAAGGCTTACCCGCKCGGAGGAGGTTCCTACCGGGTTTCCCACGACAAYCTRGGGGTATCAGCAGGACTGGTGGCTGGGGCTTCACTTTCCCTGGATTATTTACTCACTGTGGCAGTGAGTGTGGCAGCAGGTATTTCCGCCCTCACCTCCTACTTACCGGGGCTTGAAACTTTGCGAGTACCCCTTTGTTTGCTAGCTGTAGTAATACTGATGTTTGCAAATTTAAGGGGCGTTAAATCTAGCGCCAAGGTTATGAGCCTGCCTACATATATGTTCCTGGGAACAATCTTACTTTTAGTTGCGGTGGGTTTAATTCAATTAATGCARGGATCACTCCCTGCATTGGCAGCATCGGAACAACAACAGCTTTTAAATGAAGCTGCTTCCCATCATCAAAGCAGTGCAACCATGGCGATAGGCCCAGTTTTAATGATGCGGGCATTTAGTTCTGGTTGCGCAGCCCTCACTGGCATTGAGGCAATCAGCGACAGTGTTATGGCCTTTCGCCCAGTTGAATGGCGCAATGCTCGCAGAGTATTAACAACTATGGTTGTTTTATTGGCAGTAATGTTCTTAGGAATCAGCTTACTTGCCAGYAAAACCGGGCTTTTGTATKTAGAGAATGGGCCAACTTTGCTGTATCAAATTGGCGAGAAAGTATTTGGCAATGGMCCGCTTCTTCTGTTGCTACAACTTGGCACATTCTTAATACTTCTATTAGCCGCAAACACCGCCTACGCCGATTTCCCAAGGCTGGCAGCGTTCTTAGCCCAGGATGGTTTTATGCCTAGGCAGCTTGCATCCCTTGGAGATCGGCTTGTATTTAGCAACGGCATCATTTCCCTTTCTATTGGTGCTGGCGCACTGCTGATTATTTTTGGAGGCAGCGTTAGCAGATTGATACCTCTTTATGCCGTAGGTGTTTTCACAAGCTTCACCCTTTCCCAAGCAGGAATGGTTGTGCATTGGTGKAAGGAACGCAGCACCGGCTGGAAACTAAAGGCATATATAAATGGCTTCGGCTCACTGGTAACCTTAATAGTTACCGTAGTTCTACTWTTTAGCAAGTTTCATCAAGGCGCCTGGCTAATTGTTATAGCAGTTCCAATACTTGTGTGCCTGTTTAATGCAATTAATAAACATTACAAACATGTGGCTAAACGCCTAAGGCTTGCAACTGATGTGAAATTAAACCTGCCAATTGCACCTTCGGGAGGTACTTCTCCAGTAATCGTATTAGTGGGTCAATTACATCGCGGTAGCTTCGAAGCAATTCGCTACGCCCACAGCATTGCCACTGAACTCGTTGCTGTTCATGTTGACYTAGGTAATGGTARGGCGGAGGCATTTAAACAGCAATGGCAAAAACAATTACCAAACATTCCATTGATGGTACTTGAATCRCCCTATCGCTCACTTGTAAATCCAGTAGTTGAATTTGTTGAAGATTTTGAGAATCAACATCGTAAGGGTGCAAATTTATTTTGCACGGTTGTTTTACCAGTTTTTGTTACTCGTCATCGCTGGGAAGCATTACTGCATAATCAATCCACCTATTTCCTGCGCAGCGCGCTTAGAGCAAAAGGAACCCGAATCATTACCACAGTTGGCTTCTATCTTTAATTAACCTGTGAACTCATTGTTATAAGCCTCTTCTCCATGGGAGCTCACATCTAACCTTGGCGCTCCTGCTGATCTCCAACCCTTAGGGGAACAAATTTACGAATTAGGATTAACACCACATAAGTGCCAATCGCTACCCAAAGGATAGTGAACCCAGCTGCTTTCAATTGAATCAAAAGCTGGATTGGAATTCCAGCAAGTAATCCATTAGCTACAGCAACTCCTGCAGGGCCAACAAGGTTTTGCGTTGTATCCCAGGCCACAAGCAAGAATCAACTGTTAGCTATTGCCGAATCCATATGCGCCGCCAMYTGCCATTTTTTAATACATAAACTGTTGATACTTCTTTCCAACTACCAGCAATAAAAATAGCTTTCGGTTTAATTTTCCTCCATACACCAGCCAATAGGATATTCATGTGTATTCAACCCATAATGCGCCTTCTGGTAGCCCTTCCGCAGATGGAGGGGCAGGATCTCCCACGGCTGTAAATACAATTTTGCTATCTACGTATGCTTTATTTGCTAGATGAGCAGGCAAGGTTGGCAATGGATTACATTCAATAGTTGCACTTGCTATTAACTCAGTTGCACTTTTTCGGCCAATCGTAGGCCCACCACTACCAAAAGCTATAGCTGTAGCAGTTGCTGGTGTTACCAGTTGCAATGTTGAAGTTAATGTTGATCCTATGGTGATCAGATCAGTCGTGCTTTTYCTTATCCTTATATTTTGTGCATTACCGATCATGCTATATGTAGAGCCTTGTATTTTCCAGAAATCAACATCAGCCGATGATGTGATCGTACCKGTCATCGTGCCACCGGYAAGCCTTAGAAATTCATTRATAGATACAATTCGATTGTCAAGGTAAGCTTTTGTTATTAGGTGTGTACCTAGTGATGGCGTTCCACCCGTAGATGTTGGTAGTGTTGGGAAACTTACTTCACCTGTTGTATTATCAATGCGCAGACCCGTTCTAGCTGATGGTAGTTGAATACGATAATTAGAACCATCAAAATAGCAATAAACATCTGTACCATTAAATGTTGATACGCCACCTGAATTTGCATGGCGCAAGGGCCCGGTCATTTGATCACCGCTTTTTAACACATAATTACCCGTAATACTGGAGCTAAGTACACCAGTAGTTGCATCAATCGCAAGGCCAGTACCTACCTTTATCCCACCAAGYCTGCTGGCTGATGCAATCTCCACKGGTCCAGCWGGRCCTTTGGAGCCAGTAGGGCCCACGGGGCCTTTAAGGTTTGCGCCTTTAAGCCAAGCCATTGTTTATGCCYCTAGTAGATAGAAAATTCCTGATACGCCATCAAGGTAATAATCACCAGCTTTTGCTTCTGGAACTGTTACCGGCACGCCATCACCATTAAACCAACGGGTTCCMAKMCCWRYTGGCATTGCCCAGSTGCCATCASWTTTAAGRAARGCAGGAACAGTTGGATCAGCAGCTGGAACACCACCATGACTTGTACCGCCAAGCCAACGRGCAACAGTCCARGTTTCTTGCGTTTGGCCGTCGTAGTTATTGCCAACTAAGCCAACGCCAGGAATTAATGGCTTAAGAACAGCAGGGCCAATACCACCACCACCTGAGCCACCACCACCAGAATCTGGATTAGATGGTGGTTGCCAGATTGAGCAACCAGCAAGCGATAGTTTGAGCTCCGCACTAATTGCTTCTGCATCCTTTATGAATATCACCTTTACTTTATGTTCTTTTCTTTCTGCGTAGGTGTGCGTATGGCGGCCGTTACCCCAATCAAGCGTTTCAGTTATGCCATCACCCCARTTAATATCAACTRTTTTTGCTGGTGTWACAGCGCTATTAAGGAYTAGCTCAATAACATAAGAGTAAACACCATTTAACTTTGCTGGAATATCAAGCCATGAGAGTTCTAATTTATCAGCSGGAACATTACCGCGMGTGTARCCAATATTTTCCCAGCGTTTTACTTCATTTGGTGGCACCCAAACATTTTCACCAGGGCAACCAGCAGGCAGAAGCAAGCGGATCTGTGTTGGCCTAACGCCAGCAGTTGTTAGTTCTGGCAACCGGGGGCTGGCCCCACTAGGGCTGGCGCTTTGGGTCTCGGCCCTATGGGTCTCAGTCATTGGTGGGCACACTTGGGTCAACCAAAAAATCCGTTACCAATACAGGCAGCGGTTCATCTGCTGTTGCCGAGCTGGTGCTTGCCCCACTGGGGCTGGCCCCTAAGGGGTTTTCGTTTGTGGGGCTGGGGGTGGAGCTCACACGTTTCTTACGGGGAGCTGGTGTAGCAGCCGGTGTAGCCATCGGTGTAGCCCCTGGTTCTGTTGTCCAACCAAGTTCGAGCCAGCCAGCGAGATGCACAGGCCAGATGAATCTGTGCTGCGCACCTTTATAAATACGCACCTGACCCAAGGGGCCGAGTGCAGGACTTTCAGCTTTCATCAAGCTGCAATCGTTGCGGTTAATCCAACGTGCATTCCCTCTGGTGTTGTTGGTAGCACCTCTGCTTTTGCAAAACAAACAGCAGGGAAGTCCAGATCAGCTAGATCAGCTGCATCAAGGTTGATGTCACGACCACTTAAATATGCTTCTACACGGCCGCCTTCTGCTGGTAATGCAACAGTTGCAGCATTTACC
>NZ_PXVC01000060.1 GCF_003011125.1 Synechococcus lacustris str. Tous
GTTTCGGGGCGGGGGAGCCAAAGCGATAACGGGCACCGAGCAAATAACCATTGCTGCCTTCATAAACACCGCCGTAGGTGCCATAGGCGCCAGAGCGGTGGTGAATGCGTCCCACCAAAGACCATTGGGGATTTACTTCAACGCCGAGTTCAACGGCTAGGTAGTTGAGAAATTGCGATGAATTGAGCCAAGAAACATTTTCATAATTACTAAGGGTGGAGTTAAGGCTTACACCTTCCACCACYCCAAGGCTGAGCCACGGCTGAATCCACCAGCGCAAACCAATGCCAAAAGTTACCTCCCAAAATTGCTGATTATTAATAAATGCATTTAGGCGCTGATCTTCAGGAACACCTTTGCGATAGCGCAAATCATTACTGCGCTCGCCTGAATGGAAAAATAAATTGCCATCTAATTCAATATCAAAAGGGTCGGCATCTAATAATTTGCGATTAAAGCCAATCCCGCCTAAATATTCAGGCCTTGGGCTACCGCTAAAAGTGAATGTTTCACCAAAAGTTGCATCGGTCATCTGGCCGCCCCAGGCGGTAACCGCCCAGGGATGGGGATGACGGCTCACTAGGGGCGGCAGATTTGGGGGGCATGCCATTGCCTCCGGTGGGGGCAGCGGCGCMACACTGGCGGGCGACACCTGCACGCCGGGTTTAGGCGGATTAAGCAGTAGTTCATTCCTTTGTTTTTGTTCTGCTGCCAACGCCTCTGGGCTGCCCTGCAAAGGCGCATCAGGGTTTAAATCCAATTGGCTGGTGAGTAGATCAACCAAGCCGTAAACGTTGTCTAGTTCCCCTTCCCCCTGGAGCAGGTTGTAGCGAATTTCACTGGCTTGAATGTATTGATTGCCCCGTTGAAAACGCACGGAACCCCGGGCCCAAAGCACCCTGCTGCTGGTGTCGTATTCGAGCCGATCGGCCTGCAATCTGCCGCCAGCTAGSAGCACCACCACGTTGCCGGTGGCAACAAATCGCTCTAATTGATTGTCGTAACCCTGTTGATCAGCCTTTAGCTCAAGTTCAAGGGGTGCAAGTTGTTGGGATTTATTTGTTTCCTGSGCGCGGCAAACTGATGCAGTTGCAACGCTGAGCAGCAGGGCGATGGCGGCAGGCACCAGGCTGTGGGCGTGAAATCGCGCTCTCAATCCTGGCCAGCTTCAGGGGCGGCGATCMTGCCACGCCATCCCAGCCAGATCATTCTTCTAGGTCCTTTCTGCTGGGTGTCCGGCTCGGGTCGCTGGCCAGAAAACCAAACACAAAGATGCCGATAAAGAAGAAAACAACCGAGTAAACAGAAATCTTGAGGGCGAGCATGGTCCAGCCGGAAAGGACAGGTATTGGTGCCGCACCCAACGCGGCTGGWCCATCCTATGGGCCWSATGCGCGGCTACGGATGGAAATGGGCCTTGAAGCGCTGCTTAAGGGGTGGATTGAAACGTTTGCCCCTCTGCGGGAGTTGGATCTACTGCCCCTTTTGCGGCGSGAGAACGGTAGCCCAGGCCAGCATCACCCCTGGGGGCAACTGCATCGAGCCGATTGGGAAGCGCGCGGTTTAGTGATTTGGCCCCGGGGGGGCCAAATMATCAAATTGCAACATTGCTTGCGCTGCCCTGGGGCTTGGCTAGGCGAAAAAMCAAGGGGTGAAGCCCGATTAGCCCTGCGCTGGTGGGCAGAAACGGCSGCCTTGAGGGTGGATGGCAAAACCGTGGTGCAGGGGGATTTGTTTGATAGCGCCTGCCGCTGGCAGCTGCCGCAGCGGTTTTGGCAGGGGGAAGCCCTGAATCTGGAACTGGAATTAAGCAGCCCCAGCCACGATGAAGGCGCCTTGATCCTGGCCMGGCTGGAGCGGGAACCAGARCAGCCGGCTGATCCCAATGGCCTGCTGCTKTTAACAAAGTTGCGCCTGTTGCAACAGGATTTAAGCCGGCTAGAGAAGCTGCTGCCCGCGGCTCAACTCAAAGCCCTGGCGGATGCCCTTGCGGCAGAACCAAACCTTGCCAATCAAGAATTTCTGAGCGCGCAACTGGCCCAGCTGCCAAAACCAGCGCCGCTGCAATTACTGAGCCATGCCCACCTGGATCTGGCCTGGTTATGGCCTGTGGCTGATACCTGGCAGGCGGCGGAACGCACCTTCAGATCGGTGTTGGGCCTGATGAAAAGCCACCCCGAGCTTTGTTTTGGCCATTCCACCCCGGCTCTGTATCACTGGTTGAGCCAGCACCGGCCGCAGCTATTTGCTGCCATCCGCCAGGCGATGGCGGCAGGGCGCTGGGAACCGCTGAATGGGCCATGGGTGGAAACCGATTGCACCCTGGTGGGCTCCGCTTCCCTGTTGCGTCAATTTGAAGAAGGCCAGGCCTAYAGCCGCGCAARCTTTCCTGAATGGGAGCACAAATTGGCTTGGCTGCCAGACAGTTTTGGCTTTAGCCATGGCCTAGTGGAGGTGTGCGCCGCCACTGGGGTGCAGTGGTTTCTTAGCCATAAGTTGTTTTGGAATGCCACTAATCCCTTCCCCCACCGGCTGTTTCGCTGGCGCCACCAAAGCGGCAACAGCGTATTAGCGCTAATGAGTGCTGCGATCGGCACTGATGCCGATCCCCTGGCGATGGCCAACTACAGCCGCCAATGGCAGGAGGCCACGGGTGTAGCCGAGGGTTTATGGCTGCCGGGGGTGGGCGACCACGGCGGCGGCCCCAGCCGGGAAATGCTGGATCAATTGGCGCTATGGCAGGGGCAAGCCCTGGCCCCAAACCATCAATTCAGCAGCATGCGCAGTTATCTGGCGGAGCTKGAACCGCTGGCGGCTGAAYTGCCGGTGTGGCGAGATGAGCTCTACYTGGAATTGCATCGCGCCTGTGCCACCAGCCGTCCGGATCAAAAAAGACACAACCGCACGCTGGAGCGGCTGTTGCTGGAGGCGGATTTAGCGGAAGCGATAGCGGCAATAAAACCGGCTGATGGGGGCCAAGCGGCATGGCGCTGCCTGCTGTTTCAACAATTTCACGACATCCTGCCCGGCACCTCAATCCCAGCGGTATTCGAGCARGCYGAAAGGCAATGGTGCGCAGCACGGCGCGCCAGCCGCCAGCGGCGTGACCAAGCCCTCGGCCACTTGGTGGCAATTGGCAGGGGCTTTAAAAAGCAATGGTGGGTGGGGCAATTGCTGCCGGCTAAKGCAGCTGAACGGGTGTTCAAATTGCCAGCGCCGGCGGCGGGCCAYTSCTGGCATGGCCCCSATGGGGCATTGGCGAGCCAGAGGGCCCATGGGGGCGGCTGCTGGCTGCAGCTGCCTTTTGGCGATGGGGTGGAACTGCAGCGGCTGGTGCAACAGCCCACGGGGAAAGAGCCACTGCCAATCCAGCAGGCGCTGGRTTTGGAGGATTTAGGTGCAGGGCGYTGGCGTTTGCAAAACAGCCGCCTGCAGGTGCTGCTGGGGCCCCAAGGGGTGGAGCAGCTGCGGGGCTGGCAGGCCGATGGCTGGGGCCCTGAACTACTCAAAAGCCCACTGCAATTGCGGCGCTATGCCGATCGCGGTGAATTTTGGGATGCCTGGGATTTAGCCGCCAACTACCAACACCAGCCGCTGCCTTTTAGCTGGTGCAGCGGCCCTGAAGTGCTGGAAAGCGGCCCCCTCTGCGCGGCCCTGCGCTGGCGCGGCCATTGCGGMCAAAGCCCAATCCAAYTAATGCTGMGGCTCCAGGCCGGCAGTGAAGTGCTTGAGCTGTGCCTGCAAAGCCAATGGCAACAACACCATGAACTATTGCGGCTGGAGCTGCCCCTGGCTMRAGCAACTGATTTTTGGAGTGCTGATTGCCCAGCTGGGGTGCAAAACCGTGCCAGTAATCCCCGCAATGCCAGGGAGGCGGCCCGCTGGGAGGCAGCAGCAATCAGCTGGGTGGCTGGCCATGGCCTAGCGGTGCTGCTCGATGGCCCCCAGGGGGTAAATGGCACGGCCGATGGCCTTGGCGTTTCTTTGCTGAGGGGGCCCACCTGGCCGGATCCAAGTGCCGACCATGGTTTGCATCGTTTAAGGCTGGGGCTGATGGCAACGCCAGGGGGCTGGTGGCAGCAAGGGGTKCCAGCGGCAGCGGCCAGCTTTCGCAATCCCATATGGAAAAGGCCAGCCGCTGATCAAGGGGCAATCAAGGCAGAAAGCTGCCAATTGCTGGCTTGGCCAAATTCCGATCTGCAATTGCTGGGGATCAGCAGGAATGAAGCGAATCAACTGCGCCTWACAGGCCAAAACCTCAGCCCCTGCAGAACAACGCACTTAAAAGCTTGGGCGATTGGCAGCTGGGATCAATCCTCGTGGTCGTCAAAGGGATCGGTTAGCTGCTTGGAGGGTGGGCCAAAGGCGGTGTAGATGCCAAAGCCTGTGAGGGCGAGTAAAACCACCAACACTGTTAGTGCCACAGAGATTGCAGGGGAGGTGGTTTCCATCAATGGTTTGCAGAGGGTGCAAGGGAGGGCCCGTTGCTATTACAGTAACGAGCCCTATACCCCGCCAGAGAGGTTTTCAGCCCATGGCCCAACGCACCCGCCTGGGAGATCTGCTTCGCCCCCTCAATTCTGAGTACGGCAAGGTGGTGCCCGGATGGGGCACCACACCTGTGATGGGCATTTTCATGGTGTTGTTTCTGGTGTTTCTGCTGGTGATCCTGCAGCTCTATAACCGCTCCCTCTTGCTTGATGGGATCACGGTGAACTGGAACGGCATGGGTTAAGCGATGAACATCTTCGGCGTTGGCTTGCCGGAGATGGCGGTGATTGCCGTCATCGCCCTGCTGGTGTTTGGTCCAAAAAAAYTGCCGGAATTAGGCCGCGGCTTGGGGCGCACTTTGAAAAGTTTTCAAAGTGCYTCCCAGGAATTCGAGCAGGAATTCCGCAAAGCTGTTGATGCACCAATCGATACCCCTGAACCCAGCAAACTTGAATCAGCCGATGCCACTGAYGCTGCTSGTGGGCCTGGGTAATCCAGGCGCTGATTACGCTGGAACACGCCATAACGTTGGTTTTATGGTGCTTGATCAGCTGGCTGCCAGTGCTGRAGCTAATTTTCGGCCCCAAGCGAAATTACACGCTGAATTAGCAGATATCGGCCAGGGCAATAATCGTTTGCGGCTATTRAAACCGCAAACATTTATGAACGACAGCGGCCGCTCGATTAGGGCCTGCCTCGATTGGTTTGGCTGGAACGCTGAACAATTGCTTGTGCTGGTAGACGACATGGACCTAGAGCTGGGGCGATTGCGGCTKCGGGCGAGCGGAAGCGCCGGCGGCCACAACGGCTTACGCAGCACTATTCAACATTTAGGTAGTGAAGAATTCGCAAGGCTACGCATCGGCATTGGTGCACCGTTAGGTGATCCCCAGGAGCGAAAAGAACGCACGGTTAGCCATGTATTGGGGCCATTCAGGGCAAGCGAACAGGRGYTGCTTAARCAGGTGCTGGCTGAGGTTTGCAGGGGAATTGAATTAATCCAAGCCAATGGCCTWGAGAAAGCTGGCAATCGCCTCAATGGCTTTCGGCCAAGCACTTGAGATGGCAAAACTACCCTCCACCAATGCCAAGCTAAGGGTTTTACATCAAAGCTTTAGTAATAAATTAGTGGAGGGTGAAGTGGCAGCTGGRGGTTTTAGTTGGGAATTTAGRTGGCATTTTGATCGCGGTGAATTGGTGGTGGAACCATCGCTCGGCMGGGCCTTAATTCAAGATGCTTTATTGCGYTTTTTAGTRAAAAGTGATTATCAATTAGAACCCGGTGGCGATTATCAATTCACCGTGAGGGCAAAGTTTTAAGCAAGCCCTAAACGATGGCCCAGGTGGGCCTCCAGCAGCACCAAGGCCGCTAGATCATCTAGGGGCCGGGGCGGCAGCCTTAAACCTTCAGGCAATAGTTTCCATAAATTACGGGGCGGAAATAATTGCCAATAACGGCCCCTGGCGGCAAGGGTGCTGCCGGCCTCTGGCTGCAACACAACTGTTAATTCRGGTARGGCATCGCCTATGGCCTGCTGCCAGGGGCCACTGCCGGTGCCATCACCCAATACMAGGCCCTTCACACTGCAACTGTGGCACCAATGCTGCAGCCAATCCCAGCTTTCCTGGGGTGTGCACACCAAAAGATCTTGCACCTGCTGGCCGCTGATATCWGTGCGCACAAGCCCGCATTTACTGCGGCCTGGATCAAGRCCAATCCAATGGCCGCCTGCTGTTGGGGTAGTAGCTGTCATTACTCTGCGGGGTTTATGCCCCGTAGTTCCACAAGCACCGGATCAGCGGTGTCGCTATCCCGTACGGAAACCACCTGCACCAACAGGGGCCGGCGACGGGGCTGTTCACTAAGGGCGCGGCCAGCTGCCTTAAATGCCTCCACATCAAATTGAATCGCTGGCGCTAGGGAACCCTGGCGCAGSATTTCAGTGCGGGCAGCGGCAAGCAGCAGATTTAGGCGGGCCTGCACTTGCTCGGGGCTGCGTTCATTGGGATCAAAGCTGATGCTGGCGAGCACTTCACCTTTACTCACCACTTTTYGRTTAGGRCGCACATCAGCAAAGGCGAGCACCTGGGTTTCACCGCGCAACACATTGCCGGCGGAGCGAATACTCACAACCCAATCACCACCATTACTTAGGGCCTGTTCAACCTTTGCCACTTCACTGCGGGGGATTAAAAGCAGCTGACGATTTGGCGGCTGGCCAGGTAAMACCTGTTCAAAAGCGCGCAGATTTGCCTGGCGCAATAAATCCTCGGTTGCTTTTTTTACTAAGCGCTGCTGGGGGATTGCCATTCTGGCGCTGGTGAGCGCCTGGCCGGTAGTTAAAACCACATCACCACTGCGCAGGGCSAGCACCTTGCCCTCCAACTGTTTTAGTTCCTGTAAACCATTGCGGGTGCGCGTTTGCAGCTGCTGCAATTCCGCATCACGGCTTTTTACATCGTTACCAAGCCGGTTTCTTTCAGCTTCTAATTCACGCCTACGGGCTTGCAGGGGGGCGAGTTCAGATCTCAACTGATTTGCCCTTACTTCCACCTGCTGCAGTTGGCGCCGTGCTGCAAGGCGRCCTTGATCTGCTTTTGTGCCCTCTTGGCGCGCYTGGGYTAATTGCTTTTGGCTATTGCTTAATTGCTCAACACTGAATTGCARGTTTCTACGCGAATTAYKCAGTTTTGTTTCCAGCTGATCYAGCTGAAATAAACCAACCCGCAACTGTTCGCTAACGGCMAGCATCAAGCCAAGGGTTAGGGCACTGATCAAACTGCCGGTRAAAACCGTGATCAGCACAGCGGTGCTGCGGGGGCGCAACTGAAACAAGCTGAGGCGCGCCTTGCCGATGCGGCTGCCGAGGCGATCACCAATGGTGGCGAGCACTCCACCGAGCAGCAGCACCGCCAAAATCAGCAGCCAGCCGGTCACGGAGARAGCACCTAAAGGAGAACCAGTATCGCTGAGGGTTGATCAGCTAAAGCGTTTTGCAAGGGCAAGSGGATCAAAAACAGTGATGCGTTTGCGATCGATTTCCACAAGGCCRGCATTGCGTAGATCACCAAGCAGGCGGGTGATCGTTACCCGGGTGGAGCCGATTGCTTCTGCGATCGCTTGGTGGGAAAGCTTGAGATCGATCGTGATGCCACGGGTGCCTGGCATGCCGAAATCACGGCATAACACCAGAAGAAAACTCACCAAACGCGACGACATATCGCGATGGGTGAGGGTTTCGATCATCGTTTCGGTTTGSAGRATGCGAGAAGAAAGGCCCTGCAAAAGCAATAGGCCAACGCGGGCATCTTTTTCGATCGCCTGGCGCACGGAGGTGGCGGGGGCACTGATTAAATCAACCCTGGTGAATGCAACCGCGTGATAAAAACGATCGGATCGCTGGCCTGTTAGCAGGGAGAGCACACCAAAAATGCTGTTTTCCCGCAATAAAGCAACGGTGATTTCATCACCGGATTCATAAACGCGCGATAGGCGCACGGCACCGCGTTTGAGCAGATAAACCCGCTCGGCTGGATCACCAGGGAAAAAAATTGTTTTGCCGCGCTCCACAATTTCGGAGGTGGTGCCCGCCAGGCTGCGCATCACCTCTTGAATAGTTGGCTGGGGTGGGGCTGATGAAAGCATGGGCCCTGGCTCAGTTAGCGAAACCTTAATAAGGGCTGCCGGAGTGCCTGGTAGCGGTTAACACCAAATATTGCACAGTACAAATGTTTGCACTATCTGTGGTGTGAAGAGCTTGTGCATACGGCTTTGAACGCTACATTCGGGTTTCGTTTGCCCCCGGTGCTTTTATGCTCAGCAGCCTTGCTCAACCCAGCCAAAGGCAGGCGGGGGCAGCACTGCGGTTGCTGGTTAGCCAACCGGAGGGGCTATTGCAGGTGCACACGGCCGCCTATCGCGGCAGTTGCCCCAGTGTGTTCAGCCAGGCACTGCGCAGTGCTGGCTTGGGTAGCACGGTGCTGGTGAGTCAGTTTTTGCGCGGYGGCGTGGATCAAGGGCCAAACCGGCCGGTGCAGATGTGCGGCMGGCTCACCTGGCTGCGGCCGGCGCTGGCGGGCTGCCTAAATGGGCCAGAAGAAGAAGGCAGCAGCAGGCAGGCGGTGCAGGAGCTATGGCAAGAAAGCAGCCGTTGGTTRCTGGAGGGTGCTGCCGATCTAGTGGTGCTGGATGAGYTGGGGCTTGCGCTGGCCTATGGGTTGCTTGATGAAGCTGAAGTAGTGGCCACCTTGGSGCAGCGGCCAAGCCGAATGGATGTGATCCTCACAGGGCCTGAAATGCCTGCGTCTTTGATGGCGTTAGCGGATCAAGTAACCGAATTGCGCCGCGACMGATGCTAAAAAACGACCGCTGGATAAACGAACAGGCTGCAAATGGCCTGTTGGAWCCATTCCAAGCCACYTTGGTGCGCCATTTGGATCCTGATAACAGGGCAAATCCGGTATTGAGTTTTGGMTGCTCAAGTTATGGCTACGACCTACGCCTATCAGCAAAGGAATTCCTGATATTTAGGCATGTGCCAGGCACGGTAATGAATCCAAAGAGATTCAATCCAGCWAATTTAGAACCAGCACCACTACARAATGATGCTGATGGTGCTTATTTCATCCTGCCAGCCCATTCCTATGGCTTGGGTGTGGCATTAGAAAARATGAAAGTGCCAAGTAATATCACYGTGATTTGCCTTGGTAAAAGCACCTATGCAAGGCTTGGCATAATAGTRAAYACAACACCAGCAGAAGCYGGCTGGGAGGGTCATTTAACCTTGGAATTTAGCAATAGCTCTGGCGCTGATTGCCGCATCTATGCCGATGAAGGCATCTGCCAACTATTATTTTTTGAAGGTGAYCCMTGTGAAACCACCTATCAAGATAGGGCCGGTAAATATCAAGATCAACCGGARAGGGTTACCYTAGCGAAGATGTGAATGGATTGGATTCACACAATTCATTAATGCCCAACTTGKTGCGCCAGGTAGTTAAAGGRAGATCCCAACCCTGCTCCCAACGCTCGGCAAGAAAAGGCGGTGCAAAACAACCTAATTTCAAGCCATAGGCAATTGCTAAACCAATATCTGGGCCATCGGGATCTGTTGCTTCAAAGGAGCGATGAATCAAACCAGCGGCAAGTAATAGGGCAGACCCAGGCCAACGCAACTGTTCAGCGGTAAAACCATTTAAGGCGGAYTCACCGGCGATGGTGGCAGGGCAACCGGTGATGGCATGCCACACATCATGGCAAGCACGAATGCGATGTTGCAAATAACTATCAGCTGCTGAGATATCAGCTGATAGCTGAGGTGGCGCTAGGGGTTCGAGGCCTTGATCAAATAACAGATGGCCATACACATAACCAAGGCTAACGGCTGGATAGGTGATCAAAGTAGCTACGTTTGGCCATTCACCCCAATAACGCTCCTGCACTAGGGCAGCAATTGCAGGATCAGCGTGTAAACGTTGGCGGGCAGCGGCGGCAGCTGGTGTTTTATAGCTGCGATTTAAGMGATCCATGGCGCTTGTAATATCTGTTGGGTTATCACATAAATGCTACATATCAATTGATATATGCAGCAACTGATTTTGCAGCTGGGCTGCATTTGGAATAGGCATCCTATGGAATAGCTAAAGAAATTTAAATTAATTTAAACCCATGCTGCGGCGCAATTGCCAAAAACAAGGTAAGCCACTGGAGCAAAGTTGAATGCCATGGCCATTAACGCTAAAAAGAATTTCAGAGTCCAACATTTGCAATGGTGCAGCGTTCTTAGATGCAGTGGGTTTAGGGGCTTGCCATGTTGGTTGAACTTGACCCGGGGTTAGTGGTGATTGGCTGGAAAYATTGCGGAGTGATTGGGCATCTTGAAGAACTTGCACGGCACTACCTGTTGCTGCATCGAACATTTGAGCGCCTACAGGGCTYCCWAGGSCTGAAAGCAAAAGTAAGGCGCTGTATAAATAATATTTCATGGTGCTAGGCGAGCGCGGTGCAGGCGKGATTTTTCATACCATTCCGCAAATTGAGGCGCCCAATTCACAAGATGGGGCCACATCAAATCACATAACTGCCTGATCTCAAGCTGGGCATCAAGTTTGGCGCGTAGATCCATGAAATGCAGGAAGGCACGCAAACTAAAACTAACAACAAAATGCTGGCGGTAATCAAAAGGCAAGATGCCACGGGCATGCTCCTCTGCAAAACCAGCAGCTAAAAGGTCACGATATCTACAGGCGGCAGTGCGGCATAACTCCAAATCAATGGCCCGTTCAGCGGCGCTATAGGTATATTTCTTACCTTGGCGATCGCTGTAATCCGCCACRGGCCKCAAATAAAACACCTCTTCTAGATCTAATTCAGCATTAGCAGCGCGMACGATGCGATCACCTGTGTAGCGCATCGATTGAACATCRAARCTCACRCCAACCCGATGGGTACGGGCCTGTTGCATCACCGAATGGGGAAACCAACCCACATTGAGCACAATTTGGGCGTGYTCAAGGGGTCCGTAGTGSCCMCGCTCCCCTGAAAGCAAACGTTTTACGCAGATTTCACCKGCGCGGGTTTCATCGGGCCATTCAKAGCGATCAGCCCACACAAAACCYTCGCTGTAATCCTGGTGCATGCCGGCATAAACGCACTGCTGCGGGTTTGGCGTAGCTGCRATCAACTCAACCCGGAAGCGSTYCATRCCARTTAAAAAGCTCTGTTCAGATTAGAGGGGCTAGGGCAGATGAGATAAATTGAATTTAATAAAGGGCATTTGAAATACCTGAAAATATTTTTCAAACAAAATGTGCCCATTAAAAGAAAACACAATCATATTGCAGGCCACTATCTRCAAAGCTAATACGRCAATTAAAATATTATCTTTAAGGCAGAGCTCAATAKMCCCCTCAATGCGTTCTACAAACTTTTAGCAGCAGCCCCTAAGGCCTTAATCAACCTRMGATTACCATTGCGATCACTTARRGCAATGCGTAGATAATGRTCATCAAGGCCAATAAAACTGCGGCAATCACGCAACARAATGTGGTGCTGTTGCTCGAGGGCCAAGCGCAAAGGTTCCAAACTWTGCTCGCCATGGATCAATAAATARTTAGCAGCCGATGGCATTGGCCTGATGCCATCTAATTGCTGCAACTGTTGATAWAACCAAGGGCCTTCCTTTGCCAGCCACTGCTGCACCCGCTTTGCCCAATTTTGATCTGCCAGTAATGCGCCCCCCASYGCTGCTGCAAGGCCATTAACGGGCCATGGATCCCGCCATGMAGCCCAACKRGCTAAGCGATCCGGATGGGCAATTGCATAGCCAAGCCTTAAGCCAGCTATGGMAAATAATTTGGTGAGGCTACGCACCACCACCAGGTTTGGATATTTRTYRATTAATGGCACTAATGATTGCTGTTCGCCATTTGGCAGCAAAGTTAAAAAMGCYTCATCCACAAYCACTAAACCAAATTGCGGCAGCARCAACTCAAGGCTTTTGCGGCACCAAAGCTGGCCGCTGGGGTTATGGGGATTKGTGATCCATARRGCCCKGCCTTGATCAGCCAGTAGTGGCGYTGYTAATGCSKYTGTGAATRCTTGCGGAAAAGCAGCAGCCCATTGCAATTGCAGCGGCASTGCTTGCCAAGGGCCATGCCAACAATTAAGGGCACGGCAGTAGTCGTTAAAACCAGGCTGGGGCAGCAGGCTATGGAAAGCAGCACTATCACGAGCCGCCCAGGTGAATAGTTCAGCGGCGCCATTACCCGGCAACACCCAATCAGGATCTAAGCCGTGGTGGCTAGCGATTTGGGYCCGCAAAYTGGCATAGCGGCGATCGGGATAGGGCGTTARTTCATTGGCRATAGCCTGCCTTAAAGCCCGCGGCAGCCAGCTGGGCGGGCCAAAGGGCACCAGGGATGCACTTAGATCAAGCAGCTCAGCGGGTTTGCAGCCCAACGCTTCTGCCCGCTCCTGGCGGTTGCCACCGTGRCGATGGGGTGTGGAGGGTGAATGATCAGGCACTGCACCAGTTTGGTTGTGGCTGGTGCCTTAAGTGGGTACAACGGCAGCAGATACCAGGTTCAAATGGCCAAAAGGCAATTGCACTTACTGCTAATTGGCCTGTTGAGTGCTGGCGGGGCAATGGCTGGGCCCGATGCAGTGTTGCAATTATTAGATAAAAAAAGCTGCAGTGGTTGCAACTTGCAGGGCGCTGATTTGGTGTATGCCGAATTACAACGTGCGCAACTGCCTAAGGCAAAGCTGCAGGGTGCAAATCTGGGGCGTGCAAACCTAAGCAACGCTAATTTACGCGGAGCTGATCTAACAGATGCCAGTTTGCAGGGTGCAAATTTACATCGCGCTGATCTACGCGGTGCGAAATTAAAGGGCACTGATTTGAGATCAGCTGATTTAACAGATGCCCGTTTAG
>NZ_PXVC01000061.1 GCF_003011125.1 Synechococcus lacustris str. Tous
TATGTTTCATCCTATGCAACGAGTTCAAATCCTTTAGTTGTAGATGAAGATAATTTGCCCTTAGCAGGGGCCGAGGGGCCAAATACCGCATTTACCAATACGAGCACCACAAGTATTAATTTGAAAACGGGTAGCTTTGCGATTAACACTGGCGCACTGAAACTCGGCTCTAGTTTGGTTCCCCTTGAGGGAAGTTCCCAATCCATAACTGGCCTAAGCCTGCTCGATTCAAATGGTTCGCCTATCAGCAGCGATGGGGCTGGCAATCCGATCATTTGGGACTATGGCATAAGTGCGGCGCGCACCCTAAGGGCCCGTGCCAAYAATATTGAACTGCTCAAGGTTGAATTCCCAAGTGTTCCCCAGCTTGCACCCGCCAGCAATGCTTCCATAGAAGTTAAAGCAACTTTATCAGGCGCTTTGCCAAGCCACATATTATCCTTAGCKGATAATAACTACAGCAAAATAGGCCCATCAGGTGTTTGGCAAGGTGCTGTTGATTTAAAGGGTATAAGCTTATTRTTTAGTGATTCGTYTGCCGCCGCATCYACTGCAGATGATCTAACAATTCCAATCCCACTCACCATCCTCGACGACAGACCCCAGGCTCCCCTGATTTCTGGCCCCACAWCAGCTTGTTTCGGKGGRAYGGCTAAATCTGGTTCGTTTGTGATCTCGCCTGGGGCAGATAAGGCATCGCTTGGTTTGCTTATCGATGCAAATGGCAATGGTTCCTATGACGCTGATGTGCAATTAGTTACTGCCAGTGGTGTGATTAATGATTTGCAGGATCGCAGTTTTGATATTGCCGRTAAAGGGGTTTTACGCATTAGCACGGATGTTCGATCYGGCATGGGTAGTTGGACTTTTMTTCCGGCTGCCAGCGGAACTTCAGCMGCCTCACAGTTTTTCTCAATTGGTGTKCGCGATGGYGATGGTGATTTAACACTTAGTARCCATAAAATAAYACTGAATACCTTGCCAATTTTTGGCRGCAGTAATGATCGTAGCCTAATCCTTAATGAAGATAAGCTGCCCAATGCAGGAGGRGAAAATGCTTCGGCCCTTTCTTTTGGAATTAYTGATACGGCTAATTTAGTTATACAGTCKGGCAGTTTAGMTACCACATCTATTGGCTTTGATCCCACATCTGTTGGTTTAGCTGCAATAAAGTTGTTCCGTGATGGYAATGATGTAACAGCTAATTTAGTGGATCCATCATCAAACTCCCTKTATAGCTTTGCCGTAACAAGTGCTTTGGGCTCGAACGAYACCCTCACTTTRTTTTGGGCTGGCAATGCGGTAGCTAGCCTCAATTTAAAGCAAACCGCTTTGCAGATAGCAGCTGGTAATAGTGGCGTGGTTAATCTTGAAGCTAAGTTGCTTGGCCCTATGCCAAGCCATCTGGTAAAAAATCAAGACGGTAGCTATGCACCATTAGTTTTTGAAAACTTACCATTGCAACTCCAAGCTGCTGATGGCTGTATCTCCTCTGTTTCGGCGGCATTAACTGTTCACGACGACCGCCCAGCTTTAAGGCTAGTGAATAGCAGCGGTGGCACCACTAGTAGCATGGCTGCCGGTGCTTCCACTTCAGGCAGATGGGGCAGGGCAATAGATAGCACCGGTGGCTTTAGTTCCGCGGTTGGTGCTGATGCTTCCGCCTATGCCAATGCAGATTTTGCAAATTCCTCTCGCTGGGAATTAATTGTAAATAACACTACCTACCCCAGTGCAACAGCGGCAGCGGGCGTTAGCACCCCTTTGGGGAGCCTGAGTGTTCAAACTAGCGGCAGTTGGACTTTTAATGCACTACCTACGATATTGAATCAAGAGCAACTTAATTTTGCAGTGGCAGTTATAGATGCCGATGGTGATAGGCGCAGCTACAATCACAGAATTGTGATCMAGCCTGCCAGTGGCCCTTCATTAGATGGGGTTCAGCTAGTTGTAGATGAAAATAATCTACCTTTGGCAAATGGYAAGGGACCGAACCAACAAGTTCTAWTTTCTGATCARAAAAATCTAAAACTAACGGCTCAAACAGCTGARATAACTAGTTTRGTTTTTTCATCAACTGYCGCTGATCCAGAGCTTWTTGATGCCAATGGTCAGTTGMTTAAGGGGATGGTTTGGAATCGCAGCACAAATGGATTGTTATTAACAGCTAGTTATGCAGGKGTTGATGTTTTACGCCTTGAACTTCCAAGCCAGGTGCTTGTTGCAGCTAATAGCAGTGCTGAATTGCCCTTGAAAGTTACCCTGCTGGCACCACTTCCTCACCATGCTGCAGCTGATGATAATTACAGCGAAGCATTRGMTTCCGGAGATTAYAACGGTGCTATTAAAATTACTGGGGTTCCATTACKTGCAATGGCAAGCAATGGGCAGGTGGCTGAAGCAACTTCTAGCATTGTTGTTCTTGATGATATGCCAGCTGAGTTGCAATTAATTGGCGGCWCAMATACCTATTTTGGTTCCACTATTCCCCTCATTGGTTCTTTTCTTGTTCAGCCCGGAGCYGATCAGGGATCTMAYAMWGTTGAATTTGCTGCSAATGGYAGTTCCATATCGCTTRATARTTCGCTACCTKCTGGCTTTTTAGATATYCAAGGCTTTGGTCGTTTTGATGTTTCTGTTGATTTCGCCACGGGCAAAGGCATCTGGTCTTTTATTGCTAATGCCCCAGATGGATCTGCCGGCAATTTGGATTTTCATGTTGCTGTTAAAGRTGCCGATGGMGATCAAAGATCTGCTTYCCATTCGMTTGCAATCTCCAAGCTCGCCAGCATTGATTTAGGRGCAAGTGGTGGACAACTGGTGCTCAATGAGGATGCAWTAGCCATACCTTTTGTGGGGCCAGATTCTCCTTATACACCCACTTTCARTAACACCATCGCAACAGGTGCCGGYATCACAATTAAAATCAATCTCAATTCTGATTCAGTTGCTGGGATACGTTTTGATTCCTCAAGGCTCRCTTCCATCCAGGCTAATGCACCTGGATTAACTTTCCAGCTARCTAATCAAGCCACAACATTGCAGGTTTGGCAATCTAGTAATGCAGCTGCMGCRGCKCCGATTCAAGTGGCTGAAATTAATTTGGGAGCAATWGATTTAACYACAGATCCCCTTGTYCCCAGTGTTCCAATWTCAGCTARGTTGCTAACTAATTTAATTAGCCATGCCAGCGCCCAAGCGGATAACAAATATTCAGCRTTGGATTTTRCTAATCTCCCAATTRTTCTCGAGCGTGTTCAATCCGAATTGCCACCTGTAACTGAWGTTATTAAATTACGAATTTATGATGATGTTCCTCGRGTGGGKATAGCTGATCCCTACGCAGATTCAGGTGAAGWAGTTCAAATCATTGCCCTTAATGGTGAGAGCTTTGCTGATACTGATACCGTTACGCGCACAGCCCCTGGCGGCCAGGTGCAGGGCACCTGGGGTGCTTTAGCAACTAATAATGAAGCGCGATCATCAATAGCAGGTCTTGGCCTTGATTCGGCTTTAGGCGCCGATGGCCTTGCCGCCGGACCCGCGCTTGAAGGAATTAAAACTTGGCAATTGTGGGTTGATATTAACCTTGATGGAAACGAATCCACRGATGAACTRTTTACGCCTRCCTCCGCTGCARCCCTTGATGGCACGGGCCCAAACAGTGGTTTGGCAATYCGAGATTCTAATGGGAAAGCTTYTGGTAGGTTTAAATTTTGGGATAGCCAAGCTACTAAATCAGCMGGATGGGCTTTTAAGGCAGATTCCGGCGCCCCATCTGGCGATTTGAAATTTCGCTTGCAAGTTAGTGATGTTGATKGCGATTTAGATAGCCATTTACATCGCATTGAAGTTGCAGATAGCCCAACCCAGGTGGGGCAACATCCAACCGTAAATCTTTATTTGTTGTTGGATAATTCCACTTCGATGAAAGGTGCCGACCCTGCCACAGCCGCCGCTAGCAATCAAACACGCCTTGAAACTCAAAATCGCTCTGCCTTTATTGCCCTGCAGCAGGCGGCAGCCCTTGCCGGCTATGGATATTACACCGGCTCTAATTCTCCCTTCTTTAATTTTGATGATTCATCGATAAATAATGTGTTGCTWAATAGTAGYGATCTYATCGCTAACTCTTTRGCTTCTTATCARCTGGCAGACRACCCTTCCGATGGCATCTTGGCTGGYAAGATTAATGTTCATGTTATAAAATATGGATATATTGTTGAGTACCAGAAAACTGAGATAACACCAAYATCTGTTGATGAGGGCATATCTATAGCCCAGCAGGTGCTGCTCACTAAAACGCCTGATCAACTCTATGGAAACAGCATTGCCTCAAATCCAAATTGGTTTGCCCGTGGSTTGCCCGCCCCAAGCGAGCTTGATTACTACCAGGGGCCAAATACGCTTGCTTCTAATCTTTATGCCGGCACTGAAATTCTAGGAGCGCTCACGGGTTTWAATAATTTGCTCCAGGCMCAATTGMAMTCAACTGCGCCAGGTTCATTAGATACAACGCTTRTTGCCATGAGTACCGATGGCCGCCCCGAACGCCGTTATTGGTGGGACAACCGGCCGGAGCGGGGCTCCACCGGCATCGCAGTTGCTTTGCCTGCGGAGTTGGGTGGYGATCGAATTCTCTCCTCTGGSCGTTTATACGATCAATCTGGTAAYTCAAGGGTTACTCCCACGGCCGCTGGCGTGGATCAATGGAGCCTCACCCAACTGGCAATGAACAGCAGCCTTGATTCCTTAGCCGCCAAACTGGCATCACCTYCTGATCAGTTGCAGGTGTCTGCCCTTGGCACTGGCGATGGCTCCTTRGCCCGTTTCCCCMAGATCTACGAAGATTTGCTTGGCGCGCAAACCTTTGATAACAGCAACAGCACCTGGGTRTATCAATGGAGCGGCAGTAGCAGCCTCCCCCCTTTCAAGGGGTAGGCGTTCACTGCCAAACTATCAAAATCAGCTAGCTAGCCCTTTGACAACCACTCGCCAGCGCCCAGAGCCCGTATTGCACCGTTGGGTGAGGCCAGTGATGGGGGCCCTTGCCACCATCGGCGCCATCGACACCGCATCAATCAGCCTTTCCAGYTGGGGTGTAATTGGTGAACTCAGCTGCCCCGGTGCTGCTGGCGGTTGCAACAAGGTGCTGAATAGCGCCTGGGGCACAGTGGCGGGCCAACCGCTTGCCCTGTTTGGCTTTTTTGCCTATGCCTCCCTTGTGTTGCTATGCCTKTTGCCCTTGATCCCGGCCCTGCAGCAATGGTTAAGTAGCCAATCGATATCAACTAAGGCTGGCCTTGGYGCCCGCCGCAGTGGCCGTAATCCAGATTTGTTTTGGCACCTRGGCTTTTTTATMAGCCTGGCAATGGCGGTGTTTAGCCTTGTATTAGTGGGCTTAATGCTGTTTAAAATCCAAGCAATTTGCGCATTTTGTTTTTTATCTGCAGCACTTAGTATTGCCCTTCTGCTTTTTCATTATTTCGGTAGGGAATGGCAGGATGTTGGCCAGTTGATATTTCGCTCGGTAATTGGCGCTTTATTAGTTGCTTTGATCTCATTGGCCTGGGCCGCTGCTGCCGATAGGCCTGCTGTTTTAACCGAAAAAGGTGTTCCCCCAGTGGTAATTAAGCAGAGCAATCCAGCCAAGATTGCTTTGGCGGAACACCTAACTAATACGGGTGCAACGATGTATTCMGCCTATTGGTGTCCCCATTGCCATGAACAAAAGGAGTTGTTTGGCAAACAAGCCACGGCCAAGCTGAATGTTGTTGAATGCGCTGTGGATGGCAAAAATTCCCAGGCGGCCCTGTGCGAAGCAAAAAAAATTKATGGTTTCCCCAGCTGGGAAATCAATGGCAAGCTTGATTCAGGTGTAAAAAAGCTTAGCCAATTGGCTGATTTAAGCGCCTATAAAGGTGATCGMGCTTTTTAAGGCTTTAGCTTTAATTAATTGCTTCGCCCACAGCAGYAGTGGAAAGCTTTTCGCCTATTCTTTGCAGGCTGTGGCGGCACCAATAGGGCAGAGCGGCGGGGGCATCACGGCGAAAATGACCGCCGCGGCTCTCTTCGCGAAAAGCAGCGGCTTTAAGTAAAAGCAAACTCACTAGATTGCGTTGGCGTTGATCCCATAAAACTTCAAATTGCGTTAGTTGTGCCTCGYTAACATTRTGTAATTCACCCTGGGGCTGTTCTAAAATTGGTTTYAAAAYCGTTGATAGATTTAATTCCTGCTGAATTGTTGTGGCTATTTTTATAGCTWCTTCCAGGCTGCTGCCCCAGCGCTCCACCCCCGCCACTTGCCAGCAGAGCCGCCGCAGCTTTTCGCTTGCTTGCTGGSCCTTCAGCATTAAAGTTTGCTCACAATTCCAATTCAAGCTGCTCACTTTTTTGTTGAAACTTGGGCCAACWGGGTTRCTCAAGGGGTTGAGCATTCGCAATTGATGGGCCATCACTAAGCATTCGCTCAAGGAATTACTTGCCAAGCGATTTGCCCCATGGATGCCGCTGCTGGCTACTTCGCCAACCGCATATAAACCAGCTATTGAGCAAGCTGCTGCCAGGTTGGTGGCCACACCACCCATCCAGTAGTGGGCCGCTGGTGCCACCGGCAATGGTTGTTGCAGTGGCGCAAGCCCTAGCTCGATGCAGCGCTTCAGAATCATTGGAAACTGTTGCTGCAGCTTTGTTACACCCACCGGTTTGAGATCCAGCCAGAGGCKCTGCTCAGCGCTGCGTTGCATTTCCCGCACCATKGCGCGGCTGAGTTGGTCCCGGGGCAGCATTTCACTGGCCCCAAGCGGTTTTCYATCGCTTTTYARCAGTTGCGCCCCCTCCCCCCGCAATGCCTCTGAAAGCAGGAAATGGGGTGCCCCGGGATGCATTAAGGCCGTGGGATGAAATTGCACAAATTCCAGATCCCGCAGCACTGCCCCGGCCTCCCAGGCCATTGCCACCCCATCACCGCGGGCGCTGGCTGGATTTGTTGTGTTGGCAAATAGGTGGCCACCACCACCGGTGGCCAGCACCACAGCCCCCGCCTGCAGCCAACCGAGCTGGCCGCCATAGATCAGCTGGAGCCCACAGCATTTGCCTGCTTTTAGCCAAAGTTGTGTGGCAAGCCCCCCCTGCAGGCAGCAAACATTGGCCTGGGCTTTCAGCCGTTGCTCCAGCAGCTCCACCAGGGCTAGGCCCGTTTGGTCTTGGGCATGGAGCACCCGCCTTCTGCTGTGGGCCGCCTCCAGGGTGGTGCTCAATTCGCTGCCATCACGGTCTAGTTGCAGGCCMAGTTGCAACAGCCGCTCAACGCAACCAGGCGCCTCTTTTACCAATAAATCCACCGCTGCCGGTTCCCCTAGGCCTGCACCGGCCCGTAGGGTGTCGSCCCGATGCAGGCTTGGGCTGTCGTCTGAACGCACCGCAGCKGCAAGYCCCCCTTGGGCCCAGCGGCTGGCGGAGCGGGGYTCCCCATCGCGGCAAAGCAGCAAAACCTTTAGGGCCTTGGGCAGCTCTAAGGCCGCCATCAAGCCAGCTGCTCCGCCCCCAACCACAACCACATCCCAAGCGATTGGGAAGGGATCAGTATCTGGGGGGTAGGTARATGAAGCGATCAGCGGTATTGCCCGTCGTTGATGCGATCAAACCCTTCATTTAGGGCGATTTCAGGTTGGGTAACAGTGAAATTAGAGCGATATTTCTCGAATAATTCCTTTTGGCGTTCGCTCAGATCAAGCTTGAGCACATCATCAACATCGGTGTAGGGGCCACCCACAACGATCTTGCCGGCAAGGGTGGGATACATGCCTGGGAATTGCTGGAAGCGACGCACTGAGGAGTTGTTTAGATCCACCTTGCCCTGGGCCTGGGCGATTTTGTCGTCGGCCAGATTGCGCAGTTCGTCTGCTTGGGCCAGTTGGGGCTGYAGGCCCAAAAGGCAACTAAATAGCAAAACGCTGCAGAGCAGGGTGGCAAGCCAACGGTTGAGCCTGGTCATGCGGGGCCGTAGCAGGTCTAAACAGCAACGTTACAGAAGCCTTTGCAATGCTTAGCCGTTATTGGCCCATCCATTCGCAGTTCTTTAAACCAAGCCGCTGAATTGGGGGCTGAGTAGGGCCAGAAATAGGAAAATTCCATCCACCAACAAAGTGGTGGCAAGGCAAGCGGCCACCACTCGGCAGCCTTGGCCCTTAAGCCACAACCAACGGCTAAAACAAAGCATCCCAACGGCAAAAGTTGCCACCACCAGCAAGTGGCTGGGTTGCAGCACTAGGGCCGCCGCCTCCGCAAGCAACTGCTGGGCTGCTGCTGGTTCTGCTTCTAAAACCTGCGGCCATAGGGGCATAACACCGCATAGGGCCATGGCCGCATCGGTGCAGGCAGTGCCGAGCAATGCTCCTAAATAAAATTGTCCAGCCTGGCGCCAGGGTCCCCAAAGCCCAGCCACTGCTATGGGCAGCGCAAAAGCTTCCACCGGTAGATGCCAGAGGGGATGGAGCCTCAGCCAACCCCAAAACACACAACCAGCCAGCCAGCTGCCACTAAATCCAACTAACAAATTGCCCCAAGTGCCCCTTTTGAGGATGCCAATGGCCAGCAACAGCAAAGTGAAAATTGAAGCCAATGCCGGCTGGTGGCGCACCAATGGTGCCTGCAGAAACACCGGYAAACACACCAGCAGTGCCGCCAACAGTGGCGCTGAGATTTGATTTTTTAGTGGTAACTGAAACTGCCGGGGCAGCCAAAGAATTTCAGTTGGAGCGGCCGGCTGCACCTGATTCAAGGTTGCGGTGCCGGAACGCGCCAAAGGAATTGTGAACAAAGGTTCATAACCTTAAAGCCAAAAGCCCACAAACTGCCGTGAGCCGTAAGGTGCCGCTGCGCAAACTTCTTAAATGTGAACCCCGCAACCCCCTTAACCCTGTTGGAGGCCTGTTGGCGCACCTTGGTGCTGGGGGTAGTGCAAGGCCTCACGGAATTTTTACCGATCAGCAGCACCGCCCACCTCAAGGTGGTGCCGGTGCTGTTGGGYTGGGGTGACCCCGGTGTGGCCGTAACAGCAGTGATTCAACTTGGCAGCATCATTGCGGTGRTCGCCTATTTCCGCAGCGATTTAAGCCAGGTTTTTAAAGGCATCGCCAGGGCCCTGCGGGGTGGTGATTGGGGCCACAAAGATGCCCGTTTGGGGGTGGCGATTGCCTTGGGCACGGTGCCGATTGTTTTGGCGGGTTTGGCAATCAAATTGTTTTGGCCCGGCTATGRGGCATCACCCCTGCGCAGCSTTGCCTCSATTGGCATTGTGTCGATTGTGATGGCCCTATTGCTGGCCTTGGCSGAACGGATCGGCMAGCGGCGCCTGCAGTTGCCTGGTGTGAAACCAGGGGATGGTTTGGTGGTGGGTTTAGCCCAGGCCCTGGCCATCATTCCAGGCGTSTCCCGTTCCGGCAGCACCCTCACGGCAGCATTGCTCAGCGGCTGGGAGCGCTCCGATGCGGCCCGCTTTTCTTTYCTRCTTGGGATTCCGGCCATCACCCTGGCCGGCTTAGTGGAATTAAAGGATGCCCTCAAGGCAGGWGCCACCTATGCCCCACTGCCTTTGCTAATTGGAATTTGTTCGGCAGCTTTGGTTTCTTGGTTGGCGATCGCCTGGTTGCTGGAGTTTTTAAAAACCAACAGCACCTGGCCTTTTGTGGTGTATCGCTTGTTATTTGGTGCCCTKTTGCTTGGTTTGGTGGCGGGAAACCCCACACTGGGTTAGTTCGCTGGGTTTAAAGCCGTGTGGCTGGAGCCAAGTTCTGGTATTCCCCTCAATAGCAACCCTGGGGCAGCCACGCCCCAACCTGCTGTGGTGGCAAGTGTTGAACCCGGATCGATCGGCGCTGAACTCGGCTTCCAAGCCGGTGATCGCTTGATCGCCATCAATGGCATGCGCCCCAGGGATTTGATTGATCTGCAGATGCTTTGCGGCGAGGAGGAACTGCTGCTGGAGGTGGAAGACCCCAGCGGTGAAATCCATCGCCTTGAAATCGAAAAAGATGCCGATGATGGCCTAGGCCTTGGTTTTACAGARGCCCTATTTGATGGTTTACGGCAATGTAATAACCATTGCCCCTTTTGTTTTATTGATCAACAACCCCCAGGCCGCCGCCATAGCTTGTATYTAAAAGACGACGATTACCGGCTTAGTTTTCTCTACGGTTCCTACCTAACACTCACCAACCTCACCGCCGCAGATTGGCAAAGAATTGAAGAGCAGCGYCTGTCGCCCCTTTATGTGTCTGWRCATGCCACAGAACCWGCCCTGCGCAGCCGCCTATTGCAAAACGAAAGGGCTGGTTTGTTGTTGGAACAATTGGAATGGTTTCAAAAAAGGCAACTRCAAATTCACGCCCAGGTGGTGGTKTGYCCAGGAATTAATGATGGCGAAGCYCTAATCGCCAGCTTGAACGATCTTGCTGGTTTTGGAGCTGGTGATTGGCCGGCGGTGTTATCTGTTGCAGTGGTGCCAGTGGGTTTAACCCGCTTTCGCCCTGATGGCGATGGCTTAATACCCGTGGATCGGCCCACAGCYTTGCAAACGATCGCGGCCGTGGAGGCSCTGCAGGCGGGTTTTAAAAAACGCTTTGGTAACCCTTGGGCCTGGTTATCGGATGAGTGGTATTTGATGGCTGGCTTACCCCTGCCGCCGCGGGCTAGCTATGCCGATTTTCCCCAGCAGGAAAATGGYGTGGGCAGCATTCGCGCCTTCCTTGAGGAGCTTGATCAAGCCACCAAAGCACTACCCAAAAGTTTGGCAACACCAAAGCGGATCAGCTGGGTGGTGGGCCGTTTGGTGGGGGAAGCGCTGCAGCCGGTGGTGGAGCGCCTCAAGAAAGTGGTTGGCCTCGATCTGCAATTGCAGCCATTGCCAAGTCCCTACTGGGGCTGCGATCAGGTGGTAACGGGTTTGCTCACCGGYTCCGATCTGTTGGAGGGGCTAGCCGATCGCGATTTGGGTGAGCTTTTGCTGCTGCCGGCGGTGCTGTTGCGCCAGGGGGAWGCGGTTTTTCTTGATGATTTGAGGCTCG
The DNA here is from genome assembly GCF_003011125.1 of Synechococcus lacustris str. Tous. Classification (GTDB taxonomy): domain Bacteria; phylum Cyanobacteriota; class Cyanobacteriia; order PCC-6307; family Cyanobiaceae; genus Synechococcus_D; species Synechococcus_D lacustris. The sequence continues at coordinate 11,067 of NZ_PXVC01000061.1, forward strand.
AGCAGGTGGAAAAAAAGCTTGGCGTGCCGATTTGTGTGGTGGGGGGTGCAGCTGAAGTCGTGGCTGCTTGCCTGCGTTAAGGGCCCAAAACAACCTAAATTCTCTGWACAGATAATTTCTGGAAGGTGAAGGTGGCTAGACGCATGCGCAGCTTGATGCTGGCCCTCGTCTTGGCCGCCGGGCCAACGGCTGYTTGGGCCAATGATTCCCTTGACCCCAGCCCTGAGCAATTGCCCAATGCCATCAAGGTGAAGGGTCCCCGGCCCAAATCAAACCCTGATGCTYTGCCKCCGGCAGCCACTAGCTTGCCTGCTGATTTARATAATCTTGCGGCCCCKGCCCCCYTGGCCYTACCCACCAACCCWGCCCAGGTGCGAATTGTTGATTACCGGCCCTTGAGGCTTAGGGAAGTGGAAAGATTAATTGAAGTRAATAGTCCCCAATTAAAAGCAATTGCCTCMCARGTTGAACAGGCTAAATCYAATTTAAGGGCTCAAATTTCCGCCTGGTATCCAACTTTAAGCCTCAGCACTGGKAGCTTCCCCTCCCGAAGTTWTGGCAGTCGCACCCAGAACTATGGCAGTGAGGCAATTACACCTAACRATCCMTACGATGCAAATGCCTATAARACCCAAACCCAAACATACGGAGCAATTGCAGCTCTTAATTTTAATTGGGATTTGATTAATCCCCARCGGGTGCCCCAGATTGCTGCCGCCAGRGACCAGTTTGAAAAAGCTAAAAATCAGTATCTAATTACTCTGCGTGAATTGCGCCTGCAGGCAGCAASTGCCTATTTCTTGTTGCAAAATGCCGATGATCAAGTGCGGATTGGTAAATCTGCGGTGCAATCCTCCTCTGTTAATTTGCGCGATGCTAGGGCGCGCCTGCAGGCGGGCGTTGCCACCAAGCTTGACGTGATGGAGGCCGAAACCCAGTTGGCCCGCGATCAGCAAAAACTCACCGACGGTTTATTGCAGCAGTCTTTAGCCCGCAGAGACCTAGCCCGTTTGCTGGATCTTCCCCAAAACACAACGCCCACTGCCGCTGATCCATCTACCCTGCTGGGAGTGTGGCAGCCAWCCTTGCAAGAAAGCATCGTGGCAGCCTATGCCTTCCGCGAGGAGCTCAGCAATTTGATCCTTGATG
>NZ_PXVC01000062.1 GCF_003011125.1 Synechococcus lacustris str. Tous
GACTAATGGTGATGCAGAGATCCATTAACGAGTTGCTCACCACTCCCGAGGGCAAGACCTTCGAGTGCAAGCGCGATCTCTCCTCACCCCTGAACCTTCTCAAGACCCTGGTGGCCTTCGCCAACAGTGCCGGTGGGGTGGTTTTGATCGGAGTGGCCGATGCCAGCCGAGAGGTGATCGGCCTGCAAGAGCCGTTGCAGTCCGAGGAGCAGCTCTGCAACCTGATCGCCGATGGCATCGCACCGCGCCTGGTGCCGAATGTGGAACTCGTGGCCCATGCCGATCTGAACCTGCTGCTGGTGGAGGTGTTCCCCAGTAGCCAGCGCCCCCATCACCTGATCAAGCAAGGCCCCGAGCAGGGTGTTTTCGTGCGCCTGGGGTCCACCAATCGCCAGGCTGATTCTGAGCCTCCCCCGTTTTCAAGGACAGTGTTTAGAGAGTTGCTTTTACACTGACCCCATGAAAACCAATGATCACAATGAATGCCCCTTCTACGCCACGCCGTTACAGCGATGAACAAAAAGCAGAGGCTATTGATTTCTGCCTAAAGGAAAACCTTTCTTGCGCTAAAGCAGCTCAACGGCTTGGCTTGCATCCAAGCATCCTTTCCCGTTGGTTGCGGCAATATCGCATTGATCAAGGAGAAGCACTACCTGTTGATCGTGGCTTGCTAAATACAAGTGAACGAGATGAACTAATTAAACTCCGAAAGGAAATTCGTGAATTACGGAGAGAGAAAGATTTTTTCAAGCTGGCGGCAGCGCATTTTGCAAAAGATCAGCTGCCGCAGAAAGGTTTCGGTTAATTCAGCAATTGCAAGATCGCTTTCCAGTGCTTTGGTTAGTGAAAAAACTGCAGGTAGCCCGTAGCGGTTATTACAGCTGGCTGCAAAGACAAAGCAACCCAGGTAAACGAGCTAAACAAGATGACGAAATTGCCGCAGATATTGAGGTGGTATTTAAAACCCATCGCAGCCGCTATGGATCGCCACGTATTCATCAGGAACTACGTGGTAACGGCCGCCATATAGGCCGCAAACGGGTTGAGAGGCTAATGAAGCGGCAAGGCATACAGGCACTGCAGCGCAGACGTTTTAGGTGTTGCCCAAAACAAGAAGAAGGAAATAAAATTGCAACAAATATCTTGTTGCGTAAATTTAATCCAACAGAACCAAACCGATACTGGTGCGGTGATATTACCTGCATCCGCACCACAGAAGGCTGGCGTTATCTTGCTGTATGGATGGATTTATATTCAAGGCGAATTATAGGCTGGAAAATTGGAAGTAATATGGAAGCAGAATTAGTAACAAAAGCATTAAATAGGGCTTTAATTTTAAGAAGAATAAATCCAAGTAAATTAGTTGTTCATACCGATCAAGGTAGTCAATATACTGGAAGTAAATATCAGAAACTATTAATAAAGAATAAAATCAACTGCAGCATGTCTCGCAAGGGCAACTGCTGGGATAATGCGGCAATGGAAAGCTTCTTTTCTACCTATAAATTAGAAAACAATCTAGATGATAATAGTAAAATTCTGCTAACACCATTGCAATTGCAAAGTGAAACTACGAGTTGGATTGAGGAATATTACAATCTAAATAGACGACATTCAAGCAACGACTACCTAAGTCCGATTGACTACGAAAATCGGGCACTAAAAGGCAGTATTATTAATGAGCAGGCTTCCTAAGCAACTGTCCACAAAAACGGGGGAAGCCCAGCAGCGACTGGCTGATTACCGAAACTCACAGCGCCCTTGGGATGAAGCTCAGGCTGGCTGGCTTTGATCATGCGATGCACCGTGCTGCAAAGGCACTTGGCCTGAAGCCGGAATTAGATTAAAAACCATTCAGCTGGATTAGCCACTTCTCTTCTAACTGGGAGCAGGCTCTAACAGTTATGCACTCTTCTGATTGGTGCTACTCAGGCCCACTTGGGGGGGCGTGTGGACGGTGCTCAAGTGGTTATCAAGAGTTCATTTACTCTCCGAGAAGATCAGCATGCCTATGCCAAAGCTTTGGTAACCGCTGGCGGAGGCCTTCGTTGCCTGGCTTTGGATCGTGCTGAGCAGCGGGAAATCCAGCTGCTGGCCGTGGTTTTTGGTGGCCAAATCCACCAGCGCCGCATGTTGGTGCGCCTGTTGCAAAACAGTTCCCAGGTTTGAGCACGCCGCTGGAATGTGATGTGGCCGGCCCGCAAACGGGTGGATTGTGGGGTTTAGGGCTTCAGGCCGCGCGGCGGGCCACCCGTGATTCCACGGATATCCTGCTAGTGTGCCTGTACTATCATGTGTAGGGTTTGGGCTGGCTACAGTGGTTTTGGGATTTGACCGTCAAGGCTGGATCACGGTTTTTGCCGGCCTGCTCCTTGCCCTGATCACCCTGCTCACGAGTTACGACCATGTCGACATCCTTGGAGCCGCTTCCTTCGATCTACCGCAGCAAGCAGGAATTCCTTGCATCGCTGCCGCCGTGGCGACGGCTATTGCAGAAGCTCAATTGGCATCCAACGATCGACGTCGACGTGGAGTGCTACGCGATCGAGCAGAGGCTGCAACGGCTCGAGAGCGAGAACGCGCGGCTCGCGCAGATCAACTCCAGGCTCGAGCGCTTCGAGCGGGAGCACTTGTCTGGCTCGACCCCACCTCCCTCCACAGAAGATTCCTACAGCTGATTGCCACCGAACTCGCTGGTGGGGGCTCTTGACCAATTGGTGCTACTCAGCTCCCCTGCGTGGAGAATCACACGATGATCTCCTGCCTGGCCTTCGCCACCTGGCTCTGGATCCTGCTGTTTATTGGTTTCAACCCCGCGCTGAGCAGCGGGAAGTCCAGGTGCTGGCCGTGTTTTTTGGTGGCCAAAACCACCAGCGCCGCAAGTTGGTGCGCCTGTTGCAAAACAGTTCCCAGGTTTGATGGCGTTCCCTTCTTCTCACCTCCGCCATCAGCTCAACCGCTGCTGGAGGAATACGGCGGGTTTGCTTGAACTTCCTTTTCCTGCCGCGGTGCTCAGGCCTGTGGCCTCGTGAGCACCGCTGGCAGGTTGTGCGTATGCCGTTACCAGCTGAATGCCCAAGCTGTGGCTTGGGGCGATTTGTTTATTAATCCATTCCCCACACCCTATTCAGCTTGGCTTTTCACACACCATATATGGTGTGCCCTTGGGGTTAACGGAATAGAGCGCGCGGAATAAAATTTTTATTTGCTTTGCGTATGCCGCTATCGGTATACTATTACAATCAAACCAGTGCTATGGACTAACTGATAATTATTCCGATTGGCTTTAGCTGCAGTAGCTGCAGGCGTTGCTTGAGTTGTTGTAGTTGGTCACGGCCACAATCACCAAGTTCAACAGCAATTATTGATTGCTCACATACACGCGCTTGATGTAGTGATGAGGCATCATTAAAAACAAGCCATTGCAACCGCTGACCTAGCTCATCAGCATCCAGGTTTAATTTAGTTAATATGGGTAAGCCAAGCAATTGTTGAAGATCTTCTTAATCTCAATTCAATTTACACTCTTGAAATGGCCCATACTGGGGTTTTATGCAAAATCTGCATCTTTCAATTAAAAAACCGCTGCTGCTACCAACCGTTATATATTGCAAGCCATGGTAAGAAATTTTCTTGTTCCTGGTGTTTTTAAGGTGCGGCTCAGATCCTTAAGGGCGGATCGCACTTTGATCCCTAGGCGTTTATTAATGCTTAGCTGTGATGCATTTGTATTGCTAATTGGCTTTTGGGGTGCCTTTGCCTTGCGCCTAAATCAACTCTGGCCGCTTCAGTTTCAGCAAGCTTTGCCTTTGCTGCTGCCCCTCTGGCTTTTGGGATTAGCCACACTTGTTTTAAGCCGTTGGTATCGAGGTTTAACCCGCACCACCGGTAGCTTTTCCTTATACGGCTTGCTACCTCGCACTGGCCTGATTGTTGTTTTGCTATTTGCATACACATCCTTGTTTGGTTTTATTCAACCCCCCCGTTCTTTTTGGTTGTTGTTTTGGGGTTTGATTACCGCTGGCTTGATTGTGAGCCGCATTTTGGCCCGCGATTTATTGCGGCTACGCCTTGAACGTTTACAGCAATTGCTCCAGGGGGCAACGCCAACCGGCATAGCAACCTTGATCTATGGCGCTGGGGAAGCAGGCCATCGCCTGCTGCAGGAATTACAACTTGACGCCCGTTTTAATGTTGTTGCTGCCGTAGACGACGACCCCGCCCTTTGGTACAGGCGTTTGCAACGGCTAGAAGTTCATAACCCTGAATTAATACCAGAACTAATCATTAACCACGGTATCAAACAGGTGTTATTGGCCTTGCCATCGGCTGTGCGTAGCCGTAGGCGGGAATTAGCCACCAGGTTCCGTGCCATGGGCCTTGAAGTGCTAACGATGCCCTCTTTAGCTGATTTAGCCAGTGGCCGGCTTCGGGTAAGTGAATTGCGAACAGTGGCCATTGAAGACTTACTTGGCCGTGAACCATCAACACCTATAAATGGTTTATTGGAAGCAGCCGTAAAAGATAAAACAATCCTTATCACCGGCGCAGGTGGCAGCATCGGCAGTGAACTATGCCGCCAAGTGCTTGCTTTAGGTGCCCATAAATTATTACTGCTTGATCGCTCTGAATATGCTCTATACACAATCCATCAAGAACTAATTCAACTTATTAATACTTCAGTAAACACTAATCCATCAAATACTCAAGCATCAAATACCCAGTTATTGCTGCCGGTGCTTGCTGATGCAGCCGATCAAACAATACTTGAAAACCTTTGCCGTAACCATGGAGTGGATGGCCTAATCCATGCGGCTGCCTATAAGCATGTGCCATTGGTTGAAGCGAATGTTTGTGCTGCTTTGGCTAATAATTTAGGCAGCACCACTGCTGCGCTTGCCGCTGCCCGTAATTGCGGCCTTGAACGCTTCACATTGATCTCCACCGATAAGGCCGTTAGGCCAACCAATGCCATGGGTGCCAGCAAGCGAGCTTGTGAAATGTTGCTGCAAAATGCGGCAGCTCAAATTAATGATTGCGGCCATGGCCCTAAATGTTCAATGGTGCGTTTTGGTAATGTGCTCGGTTCCTCCGGATCTGTGGTGCCCCTATTTCGTCAGCAAATTGCCGCTGGTGGCCCCGTAACTGTTACCGATCCTGAAATTACCCGCTTTTTTATGACGATCCCAGAAGCGGTGCAATTGGTGTTGCAAGCAAGTGCCATGGCAAGGGGCGGTGAGGTTTTTGTGCTTGATATGGGTGAACCGGTAAGGATTGCTGATTTGGCGCGTCAAATGATTCAACTTTCTGGCTGTAGTGTGAAAGATGCAAACAATCCAAATGGTGAAATCGAATTGCAATTCACGGGCCTTAGGCCCGGTGAAAAGCTCTATGAAGAACTACTGATCAATGCCAATGATCAAGAAACATCACACCCCTTAATTCGCCAAGCAAGGGAGCAATTTATGGCTGCCGATCAATTAGATCAGCTCTTGCTGCAATTAAACTCCATAATTGCAAGCCAAGATGATCAAGCAGCCAAATTGCTTTTGGCCCGCATCGTGCCCGAATATCAGCCAAGCCTTGATCTTATCCATCAAGCCAACCCATAATTTTACGCTTTAGGCTGGTGGCAGTTTGCTGACCATTCTTACCATTAACGCTTGATTCATCCTCGGCAACTTTTGCGCCAGAGATATTTGAATCATCATTTGCGTAATAATTATAATCATGGCCAGCATCATAGGCTCCATAGCCATACTTACCGTAACCGTAACCGTAACCGTAACCGTAACCGTAACCGTAACCGTAACCGTAACCGTAAGCAGAGGCAGAGCGGCTTTCTTTTTTAACAGCATTGGTAACAATACCTAGTAAAGGTGCTCCAGCTGTGCAGATGCGCTGGATTGATTCCTTAGGTAAGCCTCTGTCAACACGAGCTAAGCTAACAAGTAATATTATTCCATCTAGATGTTCAGCAACTAACATTGCATCGGCTAAACCTAATACTGGAGGTGTATCATAAATAATAAGATCGAATTCGCCGCTATTTGCTAAATCATTTATCAAAGCACCCATCCTGTGGCTGCTCAATAATCGGGCTGGATCTGGCGGCCTCCTTCCGGCGGTGATTACCGACCAGTTATCTCTGCCTTTAACAGGCTGAATCGCTTGGCGCCAATGCAGATTACCATCATCTGTAAGTAGATTACTCAATCCCTGAATATTATCTTGACCTAAACGGTGATGTAATTGTGGCTTCCTAAGATCAGCATCTATCAATAAAACTCGTTGACCCATTTCACTAATAGTTTTTGCGAGAAGAATATTTACTAAGGTTTTCCCTTCCGTTGGCAGTGAACTGGTGATAGCGATGCTGCGTATGGGGCGATCACTGTTAAGGAATCTCAAACTCGAGAATAAATTACGAAAAGCTTCCTGATAAAAAAAGCGTTGATAGCCAGTGAATTCAGCATTTCTTGCTTGGGCATCAGTGGCGGTTGTGCTTTTATCATTGGCGCTGCCAAGGCTATCTAATTCTTCAAGCAGAAATCGTTTTTCTTCACGCACACCAGCAAAGAATTCAACGTGGGGGATGTGTCCCAATAGGGGTAGTTGTAATTCCTGTTGTACTTCCCCTGGATGATGAAATACATGGTCCATGCGATCCCGCAATAAACCAGCGGCTGCACCTGCAACTAATCCCAATACTGCGCCAAGGGCTAAGTTACGCGGGATGCTTGGTTTTACTGGATTTGGATTTATTTCAGCCGGGGCGATAACCTGCCATGGCACGGTTCGCTGCGCTATTTCAAGTTGAAAATTTTCTCGGGCTTTAATAAATCCGGCTAGATTTTCTTGCGCAATGCTCAATTTTTGGTTTAAGGCTTCATATTGCTTGATAAGTTGTGGTTGCTTTTGAAATTCGCGAGTGAGCGTTTTTTCTTGATTTTGCACTGCTGCAATTTTAGTATTATTCATTGCTAAGGCGGCATCAACAGCATCTAGCTCTTTGCCTTTAAGTAGTGGTAGGAGTTGGTCTCTTCGGGCTGTTAAACTGCGAACTGTTGGTGATTCAGCTCTAAATTTTGCCCTCGCTTCTGCTAATTGCTCCTCAACTTTAGTAAGTTGCTCCAGCAGTGAAGGATTGGCAACGGTAACGTTTACGCCTTGATTAGCTCCACCGGTTCCGCTTGATCCACCAGCATTATCTTGAAAACTGCGAGCTGTTAACCGGCCAGCCTCGATTGATTTACGCATGCTTAGTAGGCGCAATTCTTCAACTTGTAGAAGCCTTAATTGATCTTCAATGCCAGCTATCTTTAGTTTTTGCGCGGCACCTTCTTCCGTTGGTAATAGCTGATTGTTTTTTTGACGAAACAAAGCTACCTGAGCTTGTAATTCACCTGTTTTTGCTTGTAGGGCCGGTGCTTGGCGATCAAGAAAACGCAAACCATCATTGAGCCGCTGCTGGCGTTGTTTTAATGAATAACCAAGATAATCTGTTTTTAGGGCTTTCAAAATTTCACTGGCCCTCGCCGGCTCTCTATCAGTTAGGGTTACAGTTAAAACTCCTTCGGCTTCCATCTGTTTGCTGCCGCCAGTTTTTATTGTTATTTGGTTAGATAAAGCTGCAGTTGTTGTATCAAAACGTGAGGCTATTGCAGAAAGCAGCATAGGGCTGCGTAATACTTCTATTAACGTTGGTGTATCACTTTTTGTGCTGTTCCTAGCAAGGGATTCAATCATTGAATTACTTACTATTTCTCCACCACCTGTGGCACCCCTGTTCTCATCACTAATTGGATCGGTAATCAGGAGCTGAAAACTACCTTCATATACAGGTCTAAATATTCTTTGGTAGGCGGTGTAGCAGCCGCTAAGTATTAAAATTGCAACAAATGTGGCGCCCACCACTCGTTTGCGCCTTTTTAGCGCTCTCCAAAGTTCCCTTAGATCGATTTCATCGCCGACTGCTGTGTTGTTCAGTTCCCGAACCTGCACGGGCTGAATTGAACTTGCCAGAATTGGCGAATGCCCTGGGGCAGGAATTAAATTTGACACAGCTTTCTTACTGGCACATTATCCTAACTGTAGCGCACCATACAAGTATGATCAGGCGTGGCGGTTAAAGCACCGTCCCTGTTTAATTTTTCTTTCTAATTGTTGGGGAATTTTGTTTTCACTACTCCTCGCTACAACCCTTCAGCTGGCGCAAGCTGCTCCCATATTTAAAGCTGCATCTTTACCTCAATTTGATTCCTACATCCTCGGGGCTGGGGATCAGGTTGAACTTAAACTTTTGGATGCTCCCGAGCTTTCGGGCATCCTTGAAATCTTAAACGATGGCAGCAGTTCGCTTGCTCTTCTGGGTAGTGTGCGTTTATCAGGTTTAACCCTTAATCAGGCTACCAACTACCTAACCCAACTCTACGGTAAGCAACTCCTGCGCCCGGATCTACAGCTAAAGGTGGTGCGGCCTAGGCCAATCCGTGTGGCATTAGTTGGCGAGATTGAACGTCCTGGTTTGTATTCCCTAACTACAAGTGAAACAGTTAGCACCACAGGGTCTAGCCAAGCAGTTAACGTGAGTGGCTTGCCAACTCTTGTTGATGCCATTCAAAAGGCAGGTGGAATTACCTATAATGCTGATCTGAGCAAAGTAAGTATCCAGCGCAAATTGCCTGGAGCTGAAGGTTCACTTAAGGAAGCTCGTTTTGATCTACTCGCCCTTGTTCGGCAGGGGGATCAGAAACAAAATCCCCTACTTTTTGATGGCGATAGCATTCGTATTGGCAGGGCCGAAACACCAGACGCTGAAGCGATTGAACTGGCAGCTAATAATCTTTCTCCTAAACAAATTCGTGTGTTTGTTGTGGGAGAAGTTAAAACTCCTGGCAAACTGGAATTGCCCGCTAACACACCCCTAGTACAAGCTGTTTTGGCTGCTGGCGGACCAAGTAATTTCAGGGCCAATAAAAGCAATGTTGAATTAGTTCGCATCAATCGCGATGGAACAGCAACCCGCCAGGTTTTTTCTGTTAATTATAGCCAGGGTGTTTCAAGATCATCAAACCCCCCTCTGCGAGATGGTGACACCGTAGTGGTTAATCGCAGTATTTATGGCACCACTGCAGATGCCATTAACGCCGTTGGCGGCCCCTTAACAAGCCTTGCGAGTATATTTACGTTGATCAGATTGCTAGGCACCAATTAATTTATTTTGTTGCAATGAATAAAGCTCTCGTTAAACCATCCGTTCGATTTCATTTTAGCTGGATATTAAATGGTTTATTAGCTGTTGGCCCTGCACCTAGGGCCCATAGACACATCGACCGCCTCAGTAATGCTGGTTTCAGATCAATACTCAGCCTGTGTGCTCCTGCTGAAGTAAGCAATCAAGAGCCTGGGCTGATTGTTGAGCTTCAAAATAAATTTAACTATTTGAATTTTGTTTTGCCCGACCACCGCAGCGGTAGGGCCCCCACTATCTCTGAATTGCAGCAAGCTTTAGTTTTAGCTGAACAGGCCCTATTTAATGCGCCACCCCTATACGTGCACTGTGTGGCAGCAGTTGAACGTTCCCCCCTGGTGTGCATGGCAATTTTGCTACAACGCAAAGGAATTTCGCCCTTAGCCGCGTTGGATTATATGCAACAGGTGCACCCTGGCACTAATCCTCTGCCTCAGCAGCTAGCTTTACTCAATAGTTTGAAACCGTGATTCGTTGGTTATTGTTCTCGGCAGTTTTTATTTGGCTTGCTTTGCTTTTCTTTCCTCATGCGAAGCTTAATCAAGCAATGTTTGAGGATTTTAAATCCGGCCCAATTAAGCAACCAGTGCTTGTTCCGCTTCCCCCTTTGCCACTATATGTTGAACCTATAAAACCCCTTTCTTCCGTTGAATTAAAGCAGAAATCTATTCAAAAGCCAAGAAGTTTTAATAGCTTAATTAAGCCTTCGCCCACAAATTTCCAGGCAAATCAAGCGCCGATGCCAGCCAATCAATTGCTTGCAGATGGCCCACCTAGTGGTGCAGAGGCATTGGGTGGTGTTCTTAGCCTCGATTCACTTAATGAACCAACTATGCCGCCAGCTGCTCTGGTGGAAAGGGCCCGCTGGCAGGCCAGTGCAAATCCATTGCTGCCATTGCCGAGCGAATGGCGTAGTTTTTTTCGTAAGGTGCTTGGTTCTGCTACCGCAGAGCTTGCCCCAGCCATGCAATGGCATCAGCCGGTGGCTGGTTTATGTACAACGGAGCTTGTTCCAGTGTTGCTGCGTTCAAATGCAAAACCTATAACGCTGAGGCAACCAAAAAATTCATTGGCCCTTGCTGCCCATGGCCAGTGGCTGCAGGAAGCGCCCCAGCCACCTCCAGGCCAGCAGCAGGCTTTACTACTGCACCTAGATCCAATAACCCAAGGACCTAAATGCAAGTGAATCAATTGCAAACCCTGCGGGGGATGGCAGATCAATTGCCAATGGGCATCAATGGCTGGCAGCAGCTAGAAGCGATAGGTCGCGAACATATGCGTAGGGCATGCGTAGCTGAAATCCGCACCCCATTGCTAGAAGCAACTGAGTTGTTTGCCCGTGGTATTGGCGCTGCCACTGATGTGGTGGGTAAGGAGATGTATACGTTTATTGATCGTGGTGAGCGCAGCTGCACTTTGAGGCCAGAAGGCACTGCTGGGGTGGTGCGCGCTGCAATCCAAAACGGACTCTTAAGCCAAGGCCCGCAAAAGCTTTGGTATAGCGGAGCGATGTTTCGCTATGAACGGCCACAAGCTGGAAGGATGCGTCAATTCCATCAGCTGGGGCTTGAATTTTTAGGTTTCAACGAACCCCGCAGTGATGTGGAAGCAATAGTGATTGCCTGGGATTTATTAATGGATTTGGGTTTAAAAGAGCTCAAATTAGAACTGAATTCCCTTGGCAGTAAAGAAGATCGCCTTAATTACCGCAATCAATTGGTGAATTGGCTAGAGCAACATCAAAACCAGCTGGATCCCGATTCCCAAGAACGTTTACAAACAAATCCATTACGAATCTTGGATTCCAAAAATCCAAATACCCAGGAATTATTAAAAACCGCACCAGATTTATTAGCTGCCCTATGCCCCGAAAGCCTGGAGCGGTTTGAGCAGGTGCAGCAGGGTTTAACTGCCTTGCAGATTCCATATCAATTAAATCCACGCCTGGTGCGCGGCCTTGATTACTACGGCCACACCGCCTTTGAAATCACAAGTAGTGCCCTTGGTGCCCAGGCCACCGTATGTGGAGGCGGTAGGTATAACGGCTTAGTGGAACAGCTTGGGGGTGCACCAACTGCCTGCATCGGGTGGGCGATGGGTTTAGAACGTTTGGTTTTATTAATGCAAAATCAAAGCAGCACAACAGCTGCGGCCCCTGATTTATACGTAATAAGCCAAGGCGAAAAAGCAGAAGCTATCGCAATAAATGCAGCGCGCGAATTACGCCAAAAGGGCCATCGGGTGGAACTTGATCACAGCGGGGCAGGTTTTGCAAAACAAATGAAACGGGCGCTGAAATCAGCTGCCCCTTTGGCTTTGCTGATCGGAGAAGCGGAAGCCAGTAGCGGCCAGCTGCAACTAAAAAATCTTCAAACCAATAGCAGTGAACTAGTGGAACTGCACCAGCTCTTGAGCTTTTTCTCTCCTACGCGATAGTTGCAGATTTCTAATGGAACCTCGAAAAGCAAAGTTTGCTGGCTTCAGACCTTAAAAAATGCCTTTCGACAGATGGTAATCATACAAACCATCCCCAATAGTGAAACAGAATTACAGTTTATGTAATTTTATTAGTTAATTAAATGCTG
>NZ_PXVC01000063.1 GCF_003011125.1 Synechococcus lacustris str. Tous
GCGGTGCACTTGGTTTAAAATTGATTTGCGAATTTCCGCCCCCTCTCTACCTGCATATTGCCCCCATAAACCCTCCCAATAGAAATAGATAACACCAAAGCCCCTGCTGGCACTGAGCTCAACCTTCTTACGCAGGGTGTTTGCATCGGTAGTGCGGCCGCCAAAACCAGCTAACACGCCAATGTTGATCGGAATACCCCAACTCTGGGCCCGTTCGATGGCCGGTTGATTGAGATCTTGTTCAAAACCGCGCACTGAATAGGCATAATTTTGGATCACCAGTTCATCTACTAAACGGCGCACCGACCAGATCTCCCAATCCTGCAGCCATTTGTTGTAAGCAAAGCGAAAAGGGCCTGGCGATAAACTGATGCGACTGTTGCCATTGCTGCGTTGTAGCGCTTGACGCAGCTCAACAAGTAATTCGGTTAGTTTATTGCGTCGCCAGGTCATCCAGGCGCGATTTGTGTAATCAGCGGGTGGTTCTAGGCCGGTTTCTTGTTTATATAAAGCGCTGGTGTAGGAGTCGTAGCCTAAATCAACTGGCCAGGCAAAGTGATCATCTAACTGAACGCCATCAACTTTGCAACGCTCCACTATTTCAGTGATTAAACCAATAAATCTTTGCCGCACACCCGGGTGGGCTGGATTGAGCCAAACCCTTAGGTCTTTAAGGGGTGAGGTTTGCAGATTAGCGCCATGCATTGCATAGTAGGGAGAGCCATCCTGCTTTTTAAGGATCCAATCTGGATTTTGTTTAACAACCTTTGCATCTCCAGGTTCCATCAGGCCGTATTCATACCAGGGAATAACCTGTAAGCCCCTTTGATGGGCCCTGGCCGTGATGCGGCAGATCGGATCTAAGTCGGGGGAGCGTTCAGCTAAAGCTGGTTCCATCGGTGCCCATTTAGAGCGATAAAAAGTAGTGCCGCGGCTCCACACATTTGGATATAGGGTATTAAAACCGGCATCTGCTAATTCAGCTACGGCGCGATCAATGCGACCAGCATCGTAATAAAGGGGGCTGGGGCTATTGGTTAGCCACACCCCCACGCGGTTCGCTCCAGCGACCACAGCCAGAGGCAGCTGGGTTGCACATCCGGCGAGCAAAACCACTAAATGTTTGATTAAAAAGTTAGTTTTTGATTTAGATTTAAGCGTATGTGGTGTTTTGAATTTCATTGTTTAACGGAACATCGAGCTCACGGAACTCTCTTCATGGATGCGCCAAATCGCTTCGCCCAACATATTTGCAACTGAGAGTACTTGCAGTTGGGGAAAGCGTTGATCTGGTGGGATTGGAATGCTGTTTGTAACCAGCACCTCTTCAAATAGGCCCGGTTCAGAAAGCCGCTCAAATGCCGGTGGTGAAAACACCGCATGGGTGGCGCAGGCAATCACCCTTTCAGCTCCCCTTTGGCGCAGCAGTTGGGCGCCTTTCGATATCGTTCCGCCGGTATCGATCATGTCGTCTACCAACACAGCGGTTTTTCCTTTCACATCGCCAATCACGGTGAGGCTTTCAGCCACATTGTGGGCGGAGCGTCTTTTATCGATAATCGCCAATGGGGCGTCGTCCATGCGCTTTGCAAAGGCCCTGGCCCGCGCCACACCGCCCACGTCAGGTGAAACCACCACAACTTCACCCAGGTCGCGGGTGGCCAGGTAATCAACTAAAACCGGAGCGCCGTAAATATGATCGCAAGGTATATCGAAATAGCCTTGAATTTGTGCTGAGTGCAGATCCATTGCCAGCACCCTATCTACACCTGAAGCAAGCAATAAATTAGCAACTAATTTAGCTGCAATCGATTCGCGTCCTGCTGTTTTACGGTCGGCCCTGGCATAGCCGTAGTAAGGCACCACCGCTGTTATCTGCCTTGCCGATGCCCTGCGGCAGGCATCAACCATGATCAACAGTTCCATCAGGTGGTCGTTCACCGGCGCGCAGGTGGGCTGCACCAGGAACACATCACAGCCGCGGATTGATTCCTGGATCTGGATGTAGATCTCGCCATCGGCAAAGCTTTTGCTCACCCTGGGGCCGTCTGGAATGCCGAGGTAGCCAGCGATTTCATTGGCAAGGGCCGGGTTAGCGCTGCCGCTAAACAGGCGCAATCGATTGCCATCACCAGGGTGGAGGCTTGGGCTGCTG
Organism: Synechococcus lacustris str. Tous; assembly: GCF_003011125.1. GTDB lineage: Bacteria > Cyanobacteriota > Cyanobacteriia > PCC-6307 > Cyanobiaceae > Synechococcus_D > Synechococcus_D lacustris. The sequence goes on from NZ_PXVC01000063.1 coordinate 2,156, forward strand.
CGTTCGGTTAGCAAAAATCTGCTCACGGCGCCGGGGGCTGWGATTGGGATGATTAACACCGATGGTAGAAGCGTGCCCCCAATCCCGCCCCAAATGAATCTGTTGTTGATCTGCGCCCCCTTTGGCAGTGCCGTGGTGGCCCCCTTCGCTTGGGCCTGCGGCTCCATGGGCTGGGGACCATTGCGCTGGTTGGGATCAGCTGCTGTTGATCCCCAGCTGCAGCCTGCGGAGGAGAGGCTGTGGGTGTTGCCAGACGACCAGGAATTAGTGGATTGGGTGGATGCCCTTGCTGCCCACCGTTTGCCCACCCTGCTGGTTTTGCCAGGCGGCCCCCGGCTTAAAGCGGAAGCAGCACTGCACCAGGCCCTCTTGAATCAGGCGGGGGTGCCTTTGTTGGGCCTATTACAGGTGGGTGACAGCTGGGATCCACAGCAACGCCGAGCAGACAACTTGGCCTGGCTTGGCCACTGGCAGCCGGGGGATCGTCAGGCCCTAAACCTCAGCGGCCCCCTGGCAATCCTGATGCGTGAACGGCTGCTTCAGCTTGATTTGAACTAGTTGATTTCAGCTAGGGCTTGCTGGGTTGCCAGTCTTTACCAAGCAACACCTGCACCCCCGCCCCAGGGCTGAGGGGTCCCCGTTGCAGTTCGCCAAGCCCAAGCGCCTTGCGCACCGCTTGGGCTTGCTTCAAATTGTTGCCATTGCCGTGCAGGATTACGGTGCGCGGCCGCATTAATTCAGCATCTAAAAAGCTTGCTTGGGCCGCCAGCCCCGCCCCCTGAAGGCGCTCAACCGCAGTGTTGGTGCTGATTGGTTCAATCCCTTCCACGTTTACCTGGGGGTTGTTGGCGCTGGGTGCTTGCGCCTGGTGCCACAGCTCCAAAAGTGGTTCGGCCCGGATTTGATCCAGCCTCCGGGCAGCTTGATCGCCGCTGAGTGGCAGGCGACTGAGTTGAATTAAATCTGGATCTTTAAGGCCCGCTGCCAGCAGGCTGAGCAGTTCTCCATGGCCAAGGTTTGTGTTCAGTTGCGCCCGCATTTGGCTGAGCAGCGCCGGCAATTGGGGGGCAACGGCAGCATCGGCGAGGCGATCGGCCAGGGGTAATAGCAATTGCTGCTGCCTTTGTCGCCGGCCACCGTCGCCCTTATCCGGGCCTTTGAATTGTAAAAACTGTTCTAATTCTTTGCCGCCAAGCCATTGCTGACCGGCGTCTAATTCAATTTTTAATTTTCCTGCTTTGTCTTGATACCTGAGCGGTGTTTCGATATCGAAGGGCAAACCGCCAATGCGATTAATCACTTCCCTTAGGCCACCACGGCTGAGCAGCAGGTAGCGATCGGGCGGCACCGGTTCACCGCCATTGGCCATTAGTTGAGCAACCACATCAGCCACTAGGGCAACCCCCCCCTGGCCGTAGAGGTTTGATATTGGTTGCAATTGTTTTTGGCCCGGTAGCAACACGCTCAATTCCGTGGGGATTTGGATGATCTCCACTCCCCCCCCTGGATGCACCCGGGCCATGAGCAGCAGTTGCACCTGGGCGGGTGGTGTTTGCGATTTCAGTTGGCTGCCATCAAGGCCGAGCAGCAGCACGGTTTGGGGGCGGCCTGGGGGGTCGGCGAGGCGGCTKATGGCCGGTCGCAGGTCTTCCAGGGGGCCGGCGGTTTTTTGGGGAACCAATACACCGCCCAGGGATGAACCAAGGAAGATGCCAATGGCCACCATGCCTAGGCGCCAAAGCAGCCTTGCGGTGGCAAATCGGGGCGGCTTAGGGGGAACCATGCCAGATAGTTTGGAGCCTGAGCGCGAGTTGCTGTTCATTGAAGTTTGCCCCCCACGAAAGGGCCCGCCCCATGGCGCGGGGCACCATAAGACCAGCTAAAGACCTGTGCAGTGATTGCGGCCTGTGCGACACCCGCTGGGTGGCCTATGTGCGCCAGGCATGCGCTTTTTTGCATCAACAGTTCGACCACCTAGAAACCCAATCCCACGGCCGCAGCCGCCAGTTGGATAACGAAGATGAGCTTTATTTCGGCGTTTTTCAGCGCATGCTTTGTGGTCGATTGGAGCCCTCCCTTGAGGGGGCGCAATGGACTGGRATTGTTACCACCATYGCCGAAAGGGCCCTAAGCCAAGGGCTTGTGGATGCGGTGCTCTGCGTACAGCAAAGCCCAAGCGATCGCTTCACGCCCGTGCCGGTGTTAGCCCGTAGCCCCGCAGAGGTGCGGGCTGCCCGGGTAAATAAGCCAACCCTTTCCAACAACCTATCGGTGCTGGAGCAATTGCCCGGCAGTGGCATTCGCCGCCTTTTAACGATTGGTGTGGGCTGTCAAACCCAAGCGTTGCGGGCTGTGCAGGCCAGCTTGGGCCTTGATGAGCTCTATGTGCTCGGTTTGCCCTGCGTAGACAACGTGAGTAGGGCTGGTTTGCAAACCTTCTTGGATTCCACCAGTCGCTCTCCTGAAACGGTGGTGCACTACGAATTCATGCAGGATTTTCGTATTCACTTTCGCCATAGCGATGGCAGTAAAGAAACAGTGCCATTTTTTGGCCTCGATACGCCAAAACTGAAGGAGGTATTTGCCCCCAGTTGCCTCAGTTGTTTCGACTACGTGAATGCAGCTGCAGATTTGGTTGTTGGTTACATGGGGGCACCATTCCAATGGCAATGGCTAGTGGTGCGTAACGATCGCGGCCAGAGGCTGCTGGATCTAGTGGAAAAGGAGTTGCAAACCCAGCCTGTGATGAGTGCCGGCAATCGCAGCCAGGCGGTGCAGCAAGGCATTGAGGCCTACGACAAAGCCCTAAGGCTGCCGGCTTGGCTTGCGGAACTGATCGGTTTTGTGGTGCAAAAGTTCGGTCCTAAGGGATTGGAATATGCGCGTTTCTCTATCGATTCCCACTTCACCAGAAATGCCCTCTGGCTAAGGCGTCATCATCCAAMCATGGTGGATAAACACCTCCCTCCCTTTGCCCGCAAGATTGTGAATCGCTATCGCCTGCCGCAGCAATGAGCAATCTCTTAAAGCATTTGGGGGGCCAGCGCCAATACGGCGTTTTGATGCATGTTTCAAGCTTGCCGGGCCCTGGCAGCAGCGGTTGTTTCGGCGCCGCTGCCCTGGAGTGGATAGATCTTCTGGCTGATCATCAGGTGAAGGTGTGGCAGGTGCTGCCCCTCGCCCCCACCGATAACACTGGTTCTCCCTACAGCTCCCCCAGTGGTTTTGCCCTAAATCCGCAATTTTTAGATCCGGATCAGTTGCAGGAAACCAGCGCCGTTGACGGCTTCTCAACCTGGTGCCAGCAGCAACGYTTTTGGTTGAAGGATCACTGCCGCTTCATGGTGCTGCGCCGTCGCTATGGGGGTGCCCCCTGGTGGCAATGGCCCAAGCCCTATGCCAGGCGCCATAGGCAGGTTATTAAAGAATTTGATCGTGCTGAAGCCGTTGCGATTGACCAGGAAGCACTGCAGCAATGGCAGTTGCAGCAACAGTGGCAAGGCCTACGTGCCCATAGTCGCGAACGGGGCGTGCAGTTGCTGGGTGATCTGCCTTTCTATGGCGCCCACGACAGTGCCGATGTGTGGAGTAGGCCTGGCCTTTTCAGCCTCAACCCCGATGGCAGCCTTGCCCAACAAAGCGGCGTGCCCCCCGATTATTTCTCGGCCACCGGCCAGCTTTGGTCTACCCCTGTTTATCGCTGGAGTCGTCATCGTTTGAATGGCTACCGCTGGTGGTTGCGGCGTTTGGAAAGGCAATTGGAATTATTTGATTTGTTGCGGCTGGATCATTTCCGTGCCTTTGCTGGTTTTTGGAGTGTGCCAGGTGCAAGCAGCACCGCTGAGCATGGTGAGTGGTTGCCATCACCGGGCAAAACAATCTTGAAACGCTTGAGCAGTAGATGCGGCGGTTCACTGCCCTTGGTGGCGGAAGACCTCGGTGTAATCACACCTGATGTAGACGCCCTACGGGAAAAATTTGATTTGCCAGGCATGAAGGTTTTGCAATTTGCCTTTGAGGCCGATGCCAGTAATGCCTACCTACCCCAAAACTTTGCTTCTGGTAGTTGGGTGGTTTACACCGGCACCCACGACAACGCCACGGCCCGGGGCTGGTGGCAAGATCAATCTGATCAGGTGAAGCAACAACTGCAAAACCTGTTGGGCCATCCAGTGGAATCGCCCGGTTGGGAGTTGTTGCGGTTGGCGCTTAGCTCCACCGCCGATTTGGCGGTGGTTCCCCTGCAAGACCTGATGAGCCTTGATGACAGTGCTCGCTTCAACACACCAGGTACGGCAAGTGGCAATTGGAGTTGGCGTTTAGATCAACCCATCGCTAATTTGCGCGGCCACATGGAAGGTTTACAGCAACAGGGCCAGCTCTATGGCAGGGGCCGCAGCTCGGGGTAGAGCTTGAGCAATTGTTTCGTGGGGGTTTCTGGCTTTTTAAGCGTTGGGTTTGGCGAAATTGGAGCGATGCTGATTCCATTGGCACTTGCAAGTTGCCGTTGTTGCAGGTTTAGGCCATAGATCAAAACCAACACCATCGCCCCATAGGCAATGGTGCCCTGCCAGGTGCTGAATAATTCAATCGATCCCAGGGTGAAGCCAGTGATCCGATCGCTTGCTTGCTTATTACTTTTGTAGAGAGGCGGTAGKGCTGCTTTTATTTCCTGATCGATTTCAGCTCCAGGTAGGGATAGGCGCTCAGCCAATTTATGCAGGATCGTGCCGAGAAAGGCGGCTTCCGGTAGACGTTGGAGCCAACCTTTCTCCAGGGCCTCCAGCACAGCTGTGCTCACCCTTGTATCCAGGGCCAATTGGCGCATGCTGAGGCCTTGGCGCTCCCTTTCCTGTTGCAGCCTTTTGCCAAAGCAGCGCAGGGCTTCCTCCTGCAATTCTTTTGGGTTTGGGCTGCTGGGCTTTGCTGCTGGTTTTGCCATTTACCTAGGGGGATTCGATCAGTTTTGTGATTGCCGTATTTTCAGCTTCGCTTAACCAGCGCCAGGCCCCAGCTGGCAAATCCCCCAACTGCACAGGGCCCACAGATAGCCTTTGAAGATCCAACACAGGGTGCCCCAATAGTTCTGCCGTGCGGCGGATTTGCCGGTGGCGACCCTCCTTCATTTCCAGTTCAAGCAGGCAGCGTCTTTTTTCCTGTTGCTTCATTGCCACAAAAACTGAGCGGCTAGCGATGTCGTCCATGGGTACACCCTTACGCCAGCGCTCTAATACTTGGGGGCTGGGGTTGCCTTCCACCCACACCAAGTAGCGCTTGGGGTGGTTAAAGCGAGGATGGGTGAGGCTTAGCGTTACGTTGCCATCATTACTGAGAAGTAATGCCCCATGGCTAAAGGCATCCAGCCGACCCACCGGGTGTAGCCCCTTACCCCTGGCAATATCTGGGGGCAATAGATCTAGAACCGTAGGGCGACCCATGGGATCGTGGCAAGTGCTATGCACGCCCCTGGGTTTATGCAACAACAGGGTGCAACTTGATGCCTTAGCCGGCAGGGGATTTCCATTTACCTCGATTCGATCCAGGGCTGGATCAGCTTGATCACCTGGTTTTGCCCGCACACCATTTACCAATATGCGCCCCTGAAGCATCAACTCCTCAGCTCGGCGCCTGGAACATACCCCTGCGGCGGCAAGCAATTTTTGCAAACGTTGGCGGCTCATGGTGCAACCGGCAGCGACAAAACCAACAAAGCTCCACCCTTGCTGTGGTTGCGGCCGCGGATGTGGCCCCCATGGGCCACGGCTATTTGTTGCACGATTGCAAGGCCCAAACCGCTACCAATCCGTTTGCCGCCGGAGCGGGAGGGGTCACCCCGATAGAAACGCTCAAACATGTGTTGTAGATCTTCAGAACTAAAGCCATTGCCTTGATCGCGAATTTCAATGCGCTGCCACCGCCCTTCGGTGGAGAGATTCACGTTTATTTCGGCTTCGTTTGGGCTAAAGCGCAAAGCATTATCCAACAGATTKAGCAGGGCGCGATGCAATAGGGCTGGATCGCCAACTACCCAGTGGCTGCCGCTGCTTTCCATCACTAAATCAACCTGACGCTGTTCAGCTAATGGGGCGATGGTTTGCCAGGCCTTTATTACTAAATCAGGAACATCTACTTTTTGTTGATTGGTTTCTGTGCTCTTAGGTGATGGATTATCAAGCCTATTTAACTCCAATAGATCTGATACTAATCGCTGCAGCCKTTGTAATTCCCTTTGCAGCCGTTCAATTTGTACCACCTGTTTCTTGCTGGGGTTTAGGGCAAGGGATTCGGTAACAAGCGATAGGGCTGTGAGCGGAGTGCGCAATTCGTGGGCCACATCGCTCACCCAGCGCTCTTGCTGTTGCTGCTGGGATTGCAATGATTGACAACTCTGAATAAAAACACCGATCCAGCCGTGTGAACCAGGAATGGCAATTGCCTCCAGTGGTTCACTGCTAATCGATTCTGGTTCAAGGGGAGAGGCGCCAACGGCACTAATGCTCCAATTAACCCTTTGGCTTTTATTGCTGGATCGCGCTTCTTGCACGGCTTGATCCAATTGGTGACAGCGCACTACCTCCAATAGATATCGATTAAGTAATGGGGATCCACTTGCTAAATGGAGCAACCGCCTCGCCCTGCTGTTGATGTGCTGCAACCTATTCCAGGGATCGAGCACCAAAAGCCCCTGGGGCGAATCCTCCAGCCAGCTGAGTAATTGTTCCGCATTTAGGCGCTTGGGCCGCCGCCATAATCTACTTAAGCCAAAAATCATCCGAACCGATAACCAAAACCACGTACGGTGAGAATAAATACGGGAGCGCTTGGATTGGTTTCTAATTTCTCCCTGAGCCAGCGAATGTGAACGTCTACGGTTTTACTATCACCCATAAAATCAATACCCCACACTCTTTCAAGTAATTTATCCCTGCTCCAAACCCGTTTTGGATTTTGCATAAACATTTCCAATAGGCGATATTCCTTCGGCGAAAGATTCACCTCATTGCCATCTCTGGTAACTCGACATTCCTCTGGGTAAAGGGTGATGCCCTCATGGCGRAGCACCTGCTTGGCACCGGCATCACCATTGCGGCCCGTGCGGCGCAGTAAGGCGCGGCATCTGGCCACCAATTCGCGCATGCCAAAGGGTTTGATTAAGTAGTCGTCGGCGCCCACTTCAAGGCCCACCACCCGATCGGTTTCGGTGTCCCTAGCGCTCACCACCAAGATCGGCGTAGAAAAGCCGCGGCGCCGCACGTAGCGGCACACATCAAGACCACTCACCCCTGGCAGCATTAAATCCAGTAGCACCAGATCAAATGGCTGTTGATCAGGGTTGCCTTTAAAGCGTTCAAGGGCACCGTTACCTGTGGCCACCGCATCAACTTGAAAGCCCTCATTGGTGAGCGCTTCTGAAATTGTTTCCCGGATGGTGTCGTCGTCTTCCACCACCAGCAAGCGAGCTGGATTGGCCTGGCTTGGAGGGCTGACGGCCATAAAAAAAGGCTTCTTTGTGGTTAAGGCTAGTGGGACTTGCGGCAGTTGTCTTGAAATTAAAGCTTGCCCCGTTAGAAGAACTGATCGAAATTATCAAAATCCACTGCCTTAAAGCGGCCCTCTTCCACCTGTTGCATCAGGCGTTCAAGCTGCACCCACAGGGCGCCGCCGGTTAGCAAAGAAAGCAGCATTGAAACCAACAGTGCTGCCCCAGCTGCAAAGCCAAATACCTGCAGGGCGCCACCAATAAATAGGGTGATGCCAATCAAGGTGCCAGCAAATGCAATCGATGTTTCGGCATTGCCAAGCGGCAGTAGTGGCAAACGATCTTGCTTCCAAGCCTCTAGGCGGTTCTCGATCAATTTTGCAAAGGTGAGCCCGCAAAGCACGCCAATTGCTAAACCGATGCCGCTAAGCAGGTATGGGGGCTGCTGGATCACCGCATAGGGCAACTCAAAATCAATGTCTTCGTAGTTCAATATCCTTTGGGTTGGCACTGCATGCAGGCTAAAGGCTGAGCCGCTGCATCAGGTCGCTGGCTAGGCGCCTTGGCCCAAAGCGGCGGCGCAGCAGTTTTGCCAAATTGCTTATGTCTTCAGTGTTAAGTCGCCCATCGCGCACGAGGGTTAGCAAGAGCCTTTGCCTTAGGTCGCGGCCCTGGGGGCCAAGGATCAGGCGCAACCCTGCCCCAGCAACTGGCAGCAAATCGGTGGGGCTGCCATCTTGACCCACCACATCCAATAAATTTTCTAAACGCTGCAGCTGTAATTTGCCTTCTTGATCAAATAAAACATCTAATAATTTATTGCGCAATTCTTCAGTATCTGCGGCAAGAAGCCGTTTAGCTACATAGGGATAGGCAACTCTTATTATGCTGAAATCTGGATCCAGCCGTAGGGCTAAACCCTCCTGGCTAACCACTGCTCGGATGATTAAGGCGAAACGCGCCGGCACCCGAAAGGGGTAATCAAACATCAACTCAGAAAATCGATCTGTGATGGTTTTGAAATTAAAACTGCCAACTGTTTCACCTAATTGACCGCCCAATACCTCTTCCAATGCGGGTAATATCGGGCTTAAATCCGTATTGGGTTGCAGGAARCCTAAATGCACAAAGTCGTGGCCTAGRGCCTTGAAATCACGGTTGATTAAATGAACAACAGCATCAGTAAGTGTAAGGCGATCATCRTTACTTAGCATGTCCATCATGCCAAAATCAACGTAACCCAACCTGCCATTGCCTTCGCTGCCGCCAGCCATGGCAAATAGGTTGCCYGGGTGGGGATCAGCRTGGAAATAGCCAAACTCAAGCAGTTGGCGCAAGCCCGCTATAACCCCTGCCTTAACAAGGGTTGTGGGATCTAAATTATTGCTTTCTAGCACCGATCTTTCCTGCAGTTTCACCCCATCAAGCCAATCTGTAGTTAGCACCTTTTTTGCRCTCAACAACCTCTCCACWCCTGGAATAACTATGGATGGATCCTCCTTRAAYAGGCTGGCAAATCGCTCCGCATTATCAGCCTCTAACTCGTAATCAATCTCCCTGAATAGGGTGTTGCCAAATTCATCAACTATGGCGCTGAGGTCGTCGCCCAGGTTCAGGGGKAGAAACGGGCCCACCATTTGGGCTAACAAGCGGATTACCGCTAGATCAAGTACTAAACGCYCTTGCAAATTTGGRCGTTGTACCTTTACCGCCACCCAGCGGCCATCGTGGAGTTGGGCTTTATAWACCTGCCCTAAACTTGCAGCTGCGATTGGCTTATTTGGAAAAKTTGCAAATAAACTATGGGCAGGCGCCCCCAGCTCAGCTTCGATTGTTGCAAGGGCTAAGTTGTGATCAAAAGCTGGTAAATCATCCTGTAGACGCGTTAGTTGCTCCAACCAGTCGCGCCTAACCAAGTCAGGGCGAGTGGAAAGTGCCTGGCCTAATTTAATAAAACAAGGCCCTAAATCCGTAAGGGTATGGAGTAATTCGCGGCCCAGGCGCTTTTGCACCTCAGGGTTTTCGCTGCCCCCTTGGCTCAGAAGGCTGAGGCTCAAGCTGCCCAGTTGCCACAGCACCACCACCAGGCGAGCCAGCAATTGATGCAGTGGAACAGCGGCGCGCTTGTAGAT
>NZ_PXVC01000064.1 GCF_003011125.1 Synechococcus lacustris str. Tous
ATTCGGAACTGGGTGAGATTCCGAGTGGGTGGGAAGTTCATCTTCTYGGCGAAGTTATTGAACTTGCGTATGGGAAACCTCTCAAGGAAGAGCAAAGAAATGGAGGTTCCTGCCCTGTATTTGGATCCAATGGAGTGGTCGGCAGTCACGACGAATATCTTGTAGAAGCGCCAGGAATAGTGGTTGGAAGAAAGGGCAATCCTGGAACCGTGGAATGGTCAGAAAAGAACTTCTACCCAATAGATACGACGTTCTTTGTCATTAACAAGAAGGGAGGTCTTGGGATGCGATTTTTATTTTACTGCTTGAAGAACCAGAATCTTTCCGACTTGTCTGCTGACTCTGCTGTTCCAGGATTGAACAGAAATCACGCCTATATGAATAACCAGTTACTGCCGCCAGTAGAAGTTGCTTCTGCTTTTGAATGCCACCTGGAAGTCATATTCAGGCGAAGGGCGTTTCTTGCTGAAGAGATCAGCACTCTTGGCGCAACAAGAGATGCTCTCCTCCCAAAACTCATCTCAGGTGAAATCCGAATCCCTGATGCCGAGAAGATGCTTGAGGAGGTTGGGATGTGAATGGATGTCTAACCGTGGGTGATATCGCAACTCTCACTAGGGGGAAGACATATAAGGGAATGCTTGTGGGAAAACCTGGCGTTGCCCTGCTAGGTCTCGGGTCAATAGTTCCAGGAGGAGGATTTAAGGCAAGCGGATACAAGACTTACGGTGGCGACTGCCCCGAAGACCTTACTTTGTATCCAGGCGATATTTACGTTTCTCTAAAGGGCGCCACAAAGGATGGCGAGATGATTGGATCGGTCGCCAGGGTTCCGCCAGAGGTGCTGAAGGGTCGCCTCACTCAAGACACTGTATGTCTCCGATTCAAAAAACCAGATACAGAACTCAGAGATTTTGTCTATTGGGTTTTGAGAACTCCTCAATATCGGCAGTATTGCGCCAACAGAGCAACAGGCAGTGCTGTTGTAGGGATGAGCAGAGATGACTTTCTCTCATTCACCCTCCCCTCAATGAGTGATGGGAATATTGTCGCTACACGTATTCTTGAGTCAATAGAGGCAAAAATCAAACTAAATCGCAAGACCAACGAAACCTTGGAGGCGATGGCAAAGGCGCTCTTCAAGTCGTGGTTTGTAGATTTYGATCCAGTCAGAGCAAAAGCAGAAGGTCGCCCAACTGGATTGCCAGCAGAGATAAGTGATCTATTCCCAGATTCATTTGAGGATTCGGAACTGGGTGAGATTCCGAGTGGGTGGGAAGTGAAATCAGCGGGCACGCAATATGACGTTTCGATAGGCAAGACGCCTCCAAGGAAGGAATCACAGTGGTTCTCGACAAGTCACGCCGATATGCCTTGGTTGTCAATCCGAGACCTGGGAGAGGTAGGGGTATATGCCGATAAAACTTCTGAGCGCCTTACAAGAGAGGCAGTAGATAGGTTCAACGTCAAAATAGTGCCAGCGAACACTGTTGTCTTGAGTTTCAAACTCACAATAGGCAGGGTTGCGATCACTGGAGGCGAAATGCTTACTAATGAAGCGATTGCTCATTTTTCGCCGCTGGTGAAAGGCGCTGGGTCTGAATATACCTACTGCCTCCTGTCTCAATACGATTACCATTCGCTCGGCAGCACATCTTCTATTGCTACGGCGGTCAACTCGCAAATACTCAGAGAAATGCCGCTTGTGGTGCCACCCGAGATATCCGCTCGGGCATTCTGCGATGCTACTGCGTCAATCTTCTCATCTATAAAGTGTGGTCAACAGGAAACTCGTTGCTTATCAGATCTTCGTGACGCCCTCCTACCCAAACTCATTTCAGGTGAAATCCGAATACCTGATGCCGAGAAGATACTTGAGGAGGTTGGCGTCTGATGGCACTCATCACAGAAGACCATCTGGAGCAGCAGTGCCTTGAGTGGTTCAAGGAACTGGGATACGCCTATGCCTTTGCTCCAGATCTCGCACCYGAYGGCACCTCACCTGAACGCACYGAYTTCAGACAGGTCATCCTCACGGGGCGTTTGCGYTCAGCACTCCAACGCCTGAACCCTGAAGTTCCAGCGAGCACCATCGAGTCAGCGGTGCTCCAACTGGCAAATCCCAACGTKCCTGGTCTGCTGGCATCCAACCGYMASTTYCACCGTTGGATGACTCAGGGWTTRCCCATCACCTATATGGATGGSAAYCAGCAGGTTGGTATTCGYCTCAAGGTSATCGGRTTTGASRAYCCMKCWWCMAACGACTGGTTAGTTGTTAATCAATTAGCGATTCAGGGCACTAAACACAACCGCCGCCCYGATGTGGTGGTCTAYRTCAACGGTCTACCGYTGGCGGTGATCGAAYTRAARAACCCTGCTGATGAAAAGGCAGATATCTGGGCAGGGTTCAACCAATTACAAACCTATAAAACAGATATTCCAGATCTWTTTACGYCAAATGTGTTGCTGGTGATCAGTGATGGCACCCAGGCACGGTTGGGTTCATTAAGTGCTGATCAGGAACGCTTCCAGCGSTGGCGCACTATCGATGGMGAGAACAACCTCGATCCGCTTGGTGCTCATCGTGATCTGGARACMCTGGTGCGRGGMATATTTGATAAGRRGCGRTTGCTGGAATTTRTTCGCTCCTTCTGTCTCTTTGAAGAAGATAGGCAAATCWCAAAAAAGATCGCTGCTTATCACCAATTCCACGCTGTTAAAGCAGCAGTKGAGCGWGTGGTRGAAGCAAGCAGACCWGGTGGCGATAAAAAAGGTGGAGTTGTTTGGCACACCCAAGGGGCAGGTAAAAGCATCGAAATGGCGTGTTTAGCAGGCAAGTTGCTCACCGATCCACGCTTAGAAAATCCCACCTTGGTGATGGTTACTGATCGCCAAGATCTTGATGGGCAACTGTTTGGTGTATTTGCGGGAGCAGGTGATCTGCTGGGTGAATCCCCTAAACAAGCAGATTCTCGCTTGGAACTCAGGGAACTGCTTAGCAACMGMCCCAGTGGCGGMATCATCTTTACCACCATTCAAAAGTTCGCTACTGAAGATGGGGAAGAAAAGTTTCCTGCTTTAACTGAGCGCAGAAACGTTGTAGTGATCTGCGATGAGGCGCACCGCACTCAATACGGATTTAAAGGGCGTCTAGATACGAAAACTGGTGAGATCAAATATGGATTAGCAAAGGCACTCAGAGATGCCTTACCAGAAGCAACCTTTATTGCCTTCACAGGAACACCAATCTCGCAAGATGATCGTGATACCCAAGCAGTATTTGGGCACTACGTTTCTATCTACGACATCAAACAAGCAGTAGAAGATGGTGCCACAGTGCCGATCTACTACGAATCACGCCTAGCAAAACTGGCGCTCAAGGAACCACTACTGCCTCAGGTGGATGAGCAGGTGGATGATCTTTTTTCAGATGAAGATGATATTCCTGCTGCTGAGCGGGCAAAGAGCAGGTGGGCAGCACTGGAAGCATTAGTGGGCGCTGAACCACGCCTCAAACAAGTAGCAGCAGATTTGGTTGCCCACTTTGAGCAACGCTCTCGCACACAACCAGGCAAGGCGATGGTGGTGGCAATGAGTAGGGATATCTGCGCTCGCCTCTATGAAGAAATTATTATTCTGCGCCCTGACTGGCAAAATAAYGARCATATGGAAGGTGCCATTAAAGTAGTGATGACGGCATCAGCATCAGATGAGCAATATCTACAACCGCACCACACAACCAAGCAACAAAAAAAGGATTTAGAGAAGCGATTTAAAGATCCTGCTGATCCGCTCAAGATCGTRATCGTGCGTGATATGTGGTTAACAGGATTTGATGCTCCTTGTYTRGCAACGATGTATGTAGATAAACCRATGAAGGGRGCAAAYYTRGCGCAGGCRATYGCCCGAGTTAATAGRGTTTTTAAAGATAAACCAGGCGGTTTRGTTGTTGATTACATCGGCATTGCTCCTCAACTAAAAGAAGCACTGGCRACATACACCGCTGCTAAAGGCAAAGGTAAACCAACACTTGATACAAGTGAAGCACTGAGGATTTTCAAAGAACAACTTCARGTTGCTCGTGACTTGCTTTTYCCAATTGATTGGAGTGGATTTAAAGATCCAAAAACAGCAATGGCACTAATGCCTAATTGCCTCGAACACATTCTGGCGATGCCCGATGGCAAGAAGCGATATTGCGACACCGTGCTGAAAATGACAAAAGCATTTGCTTTATGTGGCACCACAGATGAAGCAATGGCACTTACTGATGAAGTGGCATTCATACAGGCGATAAGAGCGCCACTAATGAARGGAGAAGGTAGTGGTGGAGATGGTGGYGCTCCAAAGAATGTTGATTTTGAATTGCGGCAACTGCTTTCKGATTCGTTAGTAGCAGATGGAATCACTGATGTATTTAAAGTTGCTGGTCTTTCAAGACCAGATATTAGTATTTTATCTGATTCATTTTTAGAAGAAGTAAGTAAGATTCCACAAAAAAACCTGGCAGTTGAATTGCTCCARCGGTTGCTAAAAGATGAAGTTCAWTCACGWTTYAAAASAAATATYGTAMARCAGAAAAGATTTAGTGAACTMYTACAAGCATCTCTYAACAAATATACAAATCGAGCAATTGAAGCAGCGCAAGTTATTGAAGAACTAATAGCGATGGCAAAGCAGTTTCGGGAGGAAGCGGAAAAGGTMGCAGCRATGGGGTTATCAACTGCTGAAATTGCTTTTTATGATGCGTTGGCAAAYAACCAATCAGCACARGATTTAATGGGTGATGAGGTTTTAAAAGAGATGGCAAGAGAATTAGCAAATAAACTWCGGGGYAATCTMAGTATTGAYTGGCAATAYAAAGAAAATGTTCGGGCACGACTGCGAACAATGATAAAAGCATTACTAAAACGCTATAAGTATCCACCAGATCAGGAAGYAAATGCGATTGATTTGGTGCTCCAGCAGACCGAAATGATCTCTGAAGAGTGGTCTAAAGATGGTCAATAATGAATAGCGTTCCCCCCTACCACGTATTGATGCTGCCTCTACTCAAGGTAATGAGTGAAGGCAAAGAGATGACAACAAATCAAACAAAGGATGCCGTTGCAAAATATTTGGGTCTTACAGAGGAAGCATTAGTTGAGCGATTAGAAAGTGGCACACAAACTACCTTTGACAATCGAATGGGTTGGGCAAGAACATATCTTTTCAAGGCAGGTTTACTGGATCGACCAAGAAGAGCAATTTATGTAATTAGTGACAATGGGAAGAAACTTCTTCTCAATCCCCCTACGGCAATTGATGCTGATTATCTAAGGTCATACGATCGCTTCAATGACTTTTTCCCTGCTAATGCTGCCAGGTCTGAAAAAGCGCAACTTGTTGTGCAGAATGACTCAGATGATGAACTTACCCCTGAAGAGCAAATAGAAAAAGGGGTAATAAGAATCCAGCATGAACTTAGAGGCGAAGTATTAGATCGAGTAAAGCAACTACCGCCTGAAGGGTTTGAGCAATTAGTGCTGCGTTTGTTGGTTGGCATGGGATATGGAGGATCGATGGCAGATGTTCAGGGTGTTGCCCGTGGTGCTGATGGTGGTGTTGATGGTGTTGTGAACCAGGATCACCTGGGGTTGGATCGTATCTATATTCAGGCAAAGAGATGGGAAGGGTCTGTCGGAAGACCAGTAATTCAGGGATTTGTTGGTGCTCTGGCAGGAGTTGGTGCATCAAAGGGCGTCATCATGACCACCTCAACATTTGCCCAACCAGCACAGGAATATGTAAGAACTTTGACGGATAGAAGAATTGTTCTTGTCGATGGTCAAAGGATGTCTGATTTGATGCTTAAGCATGGCATTGGCGTCTCTACCAAGCAGACATTTACAATTCAAAAAATGGATGAAGATTTCTTCCTGGAGTTCGAAGTATAGGATGCCAAAAGAAAAGGTCATCAAAGAGAAAAGCACCCGTGGYAATGCCAGTCAATTCTTCATCGCAGGAGAACTTTGCAGAAGAGGATATTCAGCAGTTGTAACTTTGGGGAATACACCTAACACAGATATACTTTGCAGCAATATTGACGGAACAAGATTTGTTCATATTCAGGTGAAAACCTTCATTCCAGGCAATAGAACTTGTAGTGTCGGAAAGAAAGCAGAAAAATCATATGGAGATAATTTCTTCTGGATCTTAGGTGGCATTCCTCAACCAAATTCTGAGATGGCATTTCAATATTTCGTCATTCCATCATTAGTAATGTCAAAAAATATCAAAGAGTCGCACAATCAGTGGTTAGAAACTCCAGGAATGAATGGCAGGCAGCACGAGGAGAGTTCAAYACGAACAATAACTCTTCMWCCCCGTAAGTGTTTCAATGGTTGGAATGTARAAGAGTATGAAAATCGGTGGGATTTAATTGAAGAAAAACTCAGGGTTTGATTATCMTTCAACAACCTCTAACAAATCCTCAATACCACAATCAAGCGCAGTTACTAATTTAGATGCGAGATCAAGAGATAATGCTGCTGCTGCCTTTTGATCRTCTCTTGCTAAACGGGTRATGGTGGTTGCTGCTACTCCTGCTGCTACGGCAAGAGAATTCATCGTGAGTGCTTTTTCACCTGATTCAGCACGGCGCAGATTTGCTTTTGCAAGCGCCTTGGCAAGGGTAATTCGSACKCGCTTTGCCACTGAAATACCAAAYGMATAAACAAAGGATATAGCATCAGGYACTATAAGACCAGTATAGATAGCAGAAGCGGTTTTCACGGGATAAGCAGTTCATCGCGTCTTATTCCCAGCGYCTTATGCTATAATACGAGTGTCTTAAGCAACCCATAGAGGTTCAAAGCAATGCCAACYGATTTTTCYCAACTTGATCTTTCAACGATTCTTGCCTGCAAGGGCGTGATCGTTACTGCTTTGCRRAATCAGTGCTGCCAGTGGGAGCAGGAATCAACTGATGCTGCTGCTAATGGATGCCTCAGTAATGCCCTCACCCTTGAGCATTGGGCATTTGCTGCTGATTTGCTTTCAACCACCATCAGCATTGAGTTGTCTGGTCTTTTCTCTAGGGCACTCAACGACTGCTCTAACGATCTGTCCACCACCTCCCACCGCTCAGTTGCAGATCAAGTGCTGAATGCCTTTTCAATTGAGGTGGCAGCAGCACAAGAAGAACCAGCATTGCAACCAGTTTGCTRATAAAGCAGYGCATTATGCAGTATTCTGCTTWTYATRTGCTATGATTTRAGTGTTGRAAGGGGCAAGAGGTTCATTAGAAACCCGCCCCTTCTCAACCCCATTTCACCTTGAAACCCATAGAGGTTCTGATGACCCTTTCATTGCCCCAACTRCTGCTGCCACACTTTGWGCATTCACAGAAGCASTAATGGCATCTGAGCAYCCTGATGCRGCAAAGCAATACGGCATYCGTTTAACSGATGAAGTAATGGAGATGGTGTCTGAGATACAGCAGTTTCGKCAGCGCACCAACCAAGCAACCACCCTTGCCGCAATTGTKGAAACTGCCATTCAGTGCCACTWCAACCGCCTAGTGCAGGAAGGAGCACTCAAGAAACCACCAGAAACMTCTRATGACACCACCRATTGATCCTGCTGATCTTGCCCTGCTGCTAAAAACCCTGCCGAAAGAACRCCCWGATYCWTTTCCGCATCTGGCAGATCTCAATGCCACSCAACTGCTWACAAGGCGMATCTGGATCACAGGTCAACTAAAGGYATTGGATGAGGAGAGGCAAGTTATTGACTCTGAAATCCAGGCGCTCTTTGGTGATGCTGAATTGCGTTTTGGTGTTGTTGCACCTGGTGGATGGGTAATCAAACAACGCASMAGAACCAGTTGGGAATAMTCCCCTGAGGTAAGGGAATTAATACGCGGCATTCAAATCCAGGCRCAACAAGATGGAGAAGCAGAAGCRAAAAGCAGYACCTAMCTATGCCAGATCAYMAGYRYYTAAAGAGWTAAAACCAGTATCTTATGCTATAATARCAGCAGYAATCCAAAGAGATTCAGTTTCATGGCAYCCACAACAGCAATCAARTTTGCGTTAAGACCAACKGCWGAAACSYTGGCGGATCTATCAMGMCCWATTGATYCMMGSCATCTCAAGACCAGAAARCAAGGAACAGCAACTCTTACCTAYTGCCCTTGGAACACCATTGCKMGGCACYTKCATCACAGGGCACCTGGTTGGTGYTGGGAGGTTCAATCGGTTCAGGAGGTCGGTGGTGCTGTTGTCGTAACAGGGCGTTTGACCATCCCCACTGCTGATGGTGATTTGCTTCATTACTCRGCAGTGGCATCAGAACCRYTGGAATCAACATCAAAAGCACCTGCTGCTGAAGTTGCTGCTAGTTGCTGCCTCAGAAGGGCAGCAGCAYTGGCGGGTCTGGGGTTGGAGTTATGGGGGTGAAAGGCAGTAATGGATTAAGAAAAATACCTAGTGCGCTGCAATAAAACGCTGAAACCCGTTGCTCTAACAAGTTAATGCAATATCTGCATAAACTTGACAAAATGCTTAAAAACGAATAGAATATAAAGAGATGCAGATACCAAAGGCGATCTGCCTCCTGGTACGCGCTGCTTCTCTGCCGTTTCTTGAGGGTTTGGGTTTTATGGCAACACCTGAGATCAAACCGATCAAGCAGTTTGCTAAAGCAGGCGATAACTATGCCGGTAGAGGAAGCAGTGATGGTACGTACATCTATGTACCATCTGTAACTGCTGGGATTGCAACTTTAAGTAAATATGATTTAAAAGGAACACTTATATGGGAAAAGGTTTTGAGTCAAGGAGGAAGTGGAGCAACAAGTGTCATTGCTCCAGATGGAAGCATTCTTGTTGCAAGTAGTTCAGGTGGTGCAAGTGGAAAGAGTTCAGCACTTGCGAAATTTAATTCGCTAGGAGAAAAGTTATGGGAAATTACCAATGCGTATCCAGAATTTGGCGCTATCGCGATTAGAGAAAATACAATTTATGTTGGTGGTGGAACAACAACCGGTTTTAACAGTGCTAAAACTGCATTTATAAATGCCTACACGCTCGATACAGGTAAATTAGTTTGGAATAAAACATATCCAAATACTGGCGCATCGGGAATTGGAGACATAAGGATTGATGGAGATCAAATCTATGTAAGTGCAGGACCATACGGTAAACAAGACTTTGATTATGCTATGGCAGGGCGTCTTGATTTAGATGGAAATATTATTTGGTGGAAAAACGGACCGTCTAGTGATTGGAATAATCTTGGATCGATCAAAATTATCGGCAATTCAGTAATTGGAACAGGATACAAGGCAGACGGGGGAGATAGAATGGACGCACGAATAATGTCATTTAATATTTCAGATGGCACTATTCAATGGGATAAATCATGGGGAGACAGCAATGCGCAAGGCGGCAATTCAATTGAAAGTTTAAATGGGAAACTTTACGTTAGTTACTCCGATGGAGTTGGTTGGAATACAGGATCAAATAATACAGGTTTTACAGTAGTAGATGAATTAGATACTTCCGGTAACCTTTTGAAGTCTTATAAGTTCGACGTGCCCTCCTCTTATGATGGAGCAGGAAGTCTTGTTAAGGTTGGAGAATCATTATACCTTCTTGGGCAGACCAATGGAACTATTACTGGGCAATCAAGTGGTGGTGGTTACGATATATTTTTAGCATCATTAATAGAAGCAGATACCAAGAAACCAACAATCCGCGGCAACTCCTTATACACAATCGTCGATGGTCCGTCTTGGACGCAGGCAGAAGCGAACTCGGTAAAACTGGGTGGGCATTTGGTGGCAGTCAATTCAGAAGAAGAGCAAAAGTGGATTCTCAATAGATTTAACCCAACAGGACCAGGTATATGGATTGGTTTTTCCGATCAAAAGCAAGAAGGAAAATGGGAATGGTCATCTGACGAAAAGTCATCATACTCAAACTGGGGTTATCCAAATGAAGGTATAGGCGCGAGATATGAACCCAATGGTGGAACAAGCGAAAACTACGCTCACATTTGGGGAAGCAATAACTGGCATTCACACGAGCAAGGAACCTGGAATGATCTACCAAATCTGTCTTCAGAAAATTACTATCACACTCTTAAGGGTCTCGCAGAAACCCCCTTCATCCGTCGTGGAGATTCTGCTTATGTAATCGTTCAAGGTCCCACATGGGAAGAAGCAGAGGCAAATGCCGTCAAACTCGGTGGGCACTTGGTGACGATTAATGATGCAGCTGAGAATCAATGGATATCTGATACATTCCGAGATCGACTTGCGCTTCCAGATAGCAATTGGAACAATGGTCTTCGAGCAGGTTCATGGATTGGTCTGAACGACAAGGAAGTTGATGGAGTACCAAAATGGGCGGACGGTACTGAAGTTACATATACAAATTTCCTTAGAGAAATTCATGTCAAAGGATTAGCAGGCAGCAAGGATGGATGGCTGACTGTAATGCTTGATCCATCAGGAGTGGTTCAATCATATGCAGGGTTAAATTCTTGGTCTGACGTTCCAGTACAGGAGAGAAACGATTACTGGTTGTATAAAACAGGCATCGCAGAAATAAAACTCGCACCCAACAATACCCCCACTGGAACTCCAACGGTTGCAGGAACATTTAAAGTTGGATCTACACTCACAATAGATGCAACAGCAATCAAAGATAGCGATAACTTCACAGGTTATTCACCAACATTTAATTACAACTGGGAAACATCAACTGATGGCACTACCTGGTCTAAACTCAGCACAACAGACGGGGCAGATAATAACAATACTTATATTCTTACAGCATCAGAAGTCGGCAAGAAGATAAGAGGTGTTGTAAGTTATTTGGATGGTTATGGCACTAATGAAGTAGTTAATAGTGCTGCGTCAGCACCCATCACCTCAGGTGCTCCTCCTGTTCAATCCCTCACCCTCAACCCACCAAGCAAAACTGCTATTCGTTCAGGTATCAGCACCACCTCCGCAATTTCTTACACCGTCTCAACAGGCGAAATAAATCTCACAGGTGTCGGTGCATCTCTTTACTTTGATTCCACCCAACTAAGCGTTTCTATTGCTGGTGATCCATTCAAAACTGGTCTGCTGGGTAATGCCATCACTGCTGATACCTCCAATGCTGATGGTGACCCCAAGACCGATAAGGTTCTATCTCTTTCCTATCTAGATTTTGGGGGCAACTTCCCAGGAAGTGGCATCACCCTGCCTTTAGTGCTTGCCAATCTAAATCTGGTACCCACTACTACCTTCTCAGGAAGCACATTACATCTCAAAGGTGATCCAGCAACTGGATACACCGCAACAGGTGCTGATTTATCCATTGCCCATAATGGCGCACCAGTTGTAGATGGTTCAATACCAGCACTTAGCACTAATCGTTATACACCTTTTTCTTATACTCTTAAATCAGATCTTTTTAGTGATCCTGATTCCAGTATTACACTCTCTGCAACAACCAATACAGGTGATACTCTGC
>NZ_PXVC01000065.1 GCF_003011125.1 Synechococcus lacustris str. Tous
GGGCGGAATGGCCAAGGGCATCACTAAAA
Source organism: Synechococcus lacustris str. Tous (assembly GCF_003011125.1). GTDB lineage: Bacteria > Cyanobacteriota > Cyanobacteriia > PCC-6307 > Cyanobiaceae > Synechococcus_D > Synechococcus_D lacustris. The sequence continues at coordinate 30 of NZ_PXVC01000065.1, forward strand.
AAGGAAAGCTGCCGCAAAACCGCAAAGCTACCCAGCAAACCGCCTAGCCCCCCGGTGAGCAGGCCCCCCAGCAGGGCCCGCTGCATAAACGGTTGGGCAAGTACGCCAGCGCTATCAACCATGGTGCTGATGCTGATAGGCCACCACGTTTGGCCCATAGAGCTCAGCCAAGCGTTGGGGATTAAGGGCATGGGTTGGCGGCCCGCTGCAGCGCAGACAACGGTTTAAACACAACACCTGATCGCAACTACGGCGCACCATTTCCAGGTCGTGGGATACCTGCAGCACGGTCCACCCCTCCTGACGGCGCAATTGCAACAGCAATTCCTGAAATTGCTCACTGGCGGTGGCATCAAGCCCCGCCTGCGCTTCATCCAGCAGCAAAAGTTTTCGGGGCCGCACCACACAAAAAGCCAACAGCACCCGCTTGAGTTCGCCGCCGGATAGTTCGCTCAATAACTTTGCGCCCAGATTGCTAGAACCGGTGCGGGCTAGGGCCACAAGCACTGCAGCGCGGCGTTTTGATCGGTTACGCCACGGCAAGCGGGGGCCTGGGGGATCAAAACCAAAAGCAACGAATTCAGCCACACTGAGGGGGAAGCGTCCTTGGAGCGCAAAGGATTGGGGCAGATAGGCGATCTGGGATCGCACCCCATGGGGCAGTTCACCTGCAGGGCCCAGGCGATGCCCCAATAMCCACACCTCCCCCGTTTGACGTGGCAATAGGCCCAGCACTGCTGCCACCAAACTGGATTTACCGGCACCATTTGGGCCCACAAGGGCGGTATCACTTTCGCTTAGCAATTCAAAATTCACACCATCCACCACCAGCTGCCCGTCGCGACGAACACTGAGGTTTTCAACCCGCAGAACAGAATTATCCACCAAAAGCCTTGRTCAAATCAGCCACGTTGCTACGCATCACCTTGAAATAAGTAGCAGGATTTTGGRAAGCCTGCAYGCTGCCGGTTTCCATTGGRTCAAAAACACTAATTTTCACCCCCAGGTCTTTGGCAAGGGCATTGAAGGAACGTTCRCCCTCTTGGGGTTCACTAAGCAAAGCTTTTAGTTGGCTGCGTTTCACAGCAGCCGCCACCCGCATTAGATCGGCGGGGCTTGGATTTAGTTCTGGCACATCCACAAGAAAATCGACCTTGAGCTTGTATCTATCGGCAAAATAAGGGGCAAAATCATGGAAAGCCACAAAGGTTTTGCCTTGATATGGATTCAATTKATTGCTTATTTCAGCATTTAGTGTTTGCAACTTGGCTATGTAGGTTGCTGCATTGCGGCGATAGCTAGCCGCGCAACTGGGATCAGCCTTAACTAAACCGTCGCGAATATTTTCCACCTGACTAACGGCCCGCAGTGGATCAAGCCAAATATGGGGATTYACCTCACCATGGCTTGAGTGAGAGTGATTGGAGTGAGCTTCCTCTGCATGGCCCTCCTCTGCTGGTGAATCAAGGGTGGTAATGCCACGGCTTGWATCGATMACCAGCAAATCTTTGTTATCGGCGGAAGCAATTAGCTTGCCCAGGAATCCTTCCATCCCCAAACCATTTTTAACTAAAACTTTCGCCTGGCGCAGGGCGTTCAAATCTGCCGGTTTAGCTTGAAAATCGTGGGGTCCACTATTAGCTGGGATGAGGGCTTGCACCTCAGCGCAATTGCCTGCAACCGCCTTGGTAAACAAGCTTATCGGCATAAAGGTTGTAAGAACCTTGAATTGTTTTGAGCTTTCAGTTGAATTGCTACAGGCCCCCAGGCTTAAAACAATTACYAGCCAGGCAACTGGCCGAAAATGAGCAGAAATGAAGCCCATTGGCGAAGGGCGGCTTGAAAATGGTTTTCATTCTAACAAGGCRGCTTGCCTCGTYGGCTTGCTCAGTTCAAAACCGTGAGTTGCTTCAGGTTGAGRGCCTTCACCCAGCGGGCCAGGGCATCGGTGTCGGCYTTATCCGGCAARCAGATGCAACCCACCCCMGGCAGGCAGGTGTGGATGCCCAGGGCGCTGCGGGTGGTGGGGAAATTTGGCAGCARATCCAACCARTARCTGTTATCCCARGGCTCAGGCTCCCCTAAGCGGTAACTACCTGGYGGCAGGGGTGCTGCATTACCGGGGCTCCAAAAACGGTCTGCCTTTTGCTTTGCWGCAGCACCGCTGGCTGCRCGCCACCTGGCCACCACCTCACCATTGCGTTTGAGCTCCARATACCAAAGCTGATCGCCGTTAGCGTGACGGCCGGGCACCCTTCTGAAAACCAATTCAGATGMCCCTGGYTTGAGCAGAGCAGCCGTTGGCCCCCGATCACCGGGCAGGCTTGCCAATGCCGGTGACGCCACCAACAAAAAAGCAACCATCAATAGTGATCCACGCCAACGCCATGCCGCCATTGAGCCTTGCCAAGCTGCACACAGATCTATTTTTAATCATTCCCGTTAAGAAGCACGAGCAGTGATGCCAAACCAATTCCAATACGAACCGATCGAAAAATTTGGTGAGGGCCTCACCACCCGGCGCCCCTGGAACAACAARGCCCTTGCYGCCGTTGAACTTYTAAATGGMAGAGTWGCCATGGTTGGCTTTGCCGCAGCTTTAATTGGTGAATTAGTGAGCGGTCGCGGCCCCGCCGGCCAGGTGCTATCCCTAGTGAGTTGGTATTTACAGCTATGAACCCCAAGTTAAARGCAGTGGCCTATGTGGGCACTTGGGTGTTGATCTGGGGAACTGTTGCATCGCTTGCGGATTTAATTTTGCTTGATCGYGATATCTATGGCAGCGGCAGCCTTGGCCAAATAATCACATTTAGCTCCTACGGCGCTGCAACAGTTGTGTTGGCACTWAAATTAGCTAAACGTTTTTTAAAATYATRATTTTTAAAAWTWWSAGGCTTAATTCAATATTTCCTGCCACCAGCAACATCAAACTGCGGCTTTCCATCGGTGCCGATGGCGGMCGCCAAATCGGYGGTGTTGCCGGCAGATCTTCATCGGCAGGTAAACCGGTATCAACAACCCTTTTCCAACCGCTAGGTGAATTGGGAATATCAAAATGCAAAGCTTTGAARTAAGCATTCATGCCACACCAAAGCCTCGGGCCATCAGCAGCTGTTTGCACACTCCAGGCAAATCCATGGGACCAGCTTGCCCAATCGGGCTTACCAAGCTCCACCCCATGCCATTGSCGCCAGGGGWRTTGATTATTTTCAGCTTYTTCTAGRGGCACATCTGGATTAATAAATTCACGTAATAGTTGGCGCAGGCGCAGWAGCCTTTTTGTAAAAGTGCGTAGGTTTTCYGCCTCAACATCACTATCCCAATTCATCCAGCCCAAGGGATTATCTTGACACCAACARTTGTTATTTCCCCCTTGGCTGCGGTGCTGCTCATCACCCATGAGCAGCATTGGCACCCCAGGAGATATCAGTAAAGTAGTTAACATATTACGCATTTGCCGGCTGCGCAAATTATTTATACCGCGATCTGTGCTCGGGCCTTCCACGCCATGGTTCCAGCTGTTGTTATGGGAATCGCCATCGCGGTTATCCTCTCCATTAGCTAAATTATGTTTATCGTTGTAGCTAACTAAATCATTTAATGTGAAGCCATCATGGGCGGTAATGAAATTAATASTTCTACCTGCAGGTGCCGCCTTGCCGTTAAATAAATCKGGGCTGCCGCTCAAGCGTTCAGCCATATTCCAAGCGGTATTTTCATCGCCTTTCCAAAATCTTCTTAGATCATCGCGGTAGCGGCCATTCCAAGTGCCAACCCTTTTTGCTGGAAAATCACCGAGGCGATATAAACCACCGCAATCCCATGGCTCCCCCACTAATTTCACATCGGCAAGCTCAGGGTCGGCCTCCATTTCTTCAAATAGGGGTGGATGATCAAGGGGGGTGAGATTTTCACCACGGGTTAGGGCGGCACCGAGATCAAAACGAAAACCATCAACCCCTAATTCCAAAGCCCAACAGCGCATCGATTCCAGGATTAATTGCCTCACCAAGGGGCGATTTGCAGCAATGCTGTTACCACAGCCAGATACATCTTGATATTTGCGATCTTCTGATTGCAGGTAATAGGTTTGATCTGCAAAGCCACGCCAACTCAAGGTGGGGCCCTTATCACCACCTTCTGTGGTGTGGTTATAAACAACATCCACTATCACCTCAAGGCCGGCTTTATGGCAGGCCTCCACAAGCGAACGCACCTGAGAGCGCCCCTGTTGTGCATCATTGCCAGCCACRTARGCATGGTGCGGAGCAAACCAACTCAAGGGGCTATAGCCCCAATAATTCAAACGGCCAGCGGGGGCATCATGGGGGTCGAAGGCCATTGGTGGCAGCAGTTCCACCGTTGTAATCCCCAGGCTTAATAGATAGGGAATACTTTCAATTAGRCCTAAAAATGTGCCGCRATGATTAGGGCTAGCGGGGCTTTTATCAGCTTTAGTGAAACCGCCAGGGTGCAGTTCATAGATCACCGATTGTCGCCAGGGCCGCCGCGGCCGCGGGAAACGCTGGAAATCAAAACGCTCTCTTTCCGTTACCACCGCCTTCAAACAATTAGCCGTGTTTGGCTGATCGCCAGTGGCTAGTTCTCTGTTGTAAACATCCCAACCGCWAATTGCCCGTGCGCATGGATCCAAAAGCACCTTGGCTGGATTAAAACCATGGCCTGAGCTGCACTTAGGACCAAAAACCCGATATCCATAACAACAACCCAACCCAACTCCTTCAACAGCCACATGCCAGTAATCACCACTGCGGTGGTTTAAATCAAGCGGGATTACTCGATAGGGCTCCGCTGAGCTGCCGTTTTCAAACAACAACAACTCCASTTTGGTGGCCTGGGGGGCCGCCACCACAAAGTTCACCCCCGCTTCTGTGCAACTGCTGCCCAGGGGCCATGGCCTCCCAATTCCGAAAGCCATCTGCCCTCTGCCACAGTTCCAGATTAGCCACTGGCAGTTACTTCATTCCACCCATGGGCATTAGCCAACTGCGCGCCGATCTATGGGTTTTCCCGCCAAATCGCCATAGCGCTGGCGGTAACGCCTGGCTGCTGCGCAGCAGTGGCGGCTGTTCAGTGCTGGTGGACGCCCCACTTTTAAATGAGGAAAATCAGCTATTCCTTGAAAGCCAACCGCCCGGCTGGATCGTGCTTAGCCATCGCCAGGGCCATGGCCAGTGCAAACGCTGGCAGCAACTTTTGGGCTGGCCAGTGCTTTTGCAGGAACAGGAGGCCTACCTGCTGCCAAATCTTGAATTAACAAATCAAGCTGCCCTCCATTCATTCAGCCGCCAACACAGCATCGAACCTGGCCTAAATCTGCTCTGGACGCCTGGGCCAAGCCCCGGCTCCTGCGTTCTCCACTGGAGCCAAGGCCTGAATGATGTGTTGTTTTGCGGSCGTTTGCTTTGGCCCACCGCCGCTGGTGGGGTGTGTGCCCGCCCCAGCGATAACAATTTTCATTGGCCCCGTTTGCAACGCAGCTTGGAGCAACTACAAGCTTGGCTRCCTAGCGGTTCACCTGGGCAGATCGCTTGCGCCGCAGGGCTTGGGCCCCTGGCTGGGGCCAAGCTGGTGGAGCATGGCGCCCGGGCACTGCAGCTGAGAAGCATTGCGAATGCTGAAAATTAAGGTTGCACACTCGATGCAGGCTCAATACGATTGCKGGGTTCACTGAATTCGTAAACACTTTTATGAACAAAGCAGATCTTGTTAATTTGGTGGCCGCCCGCACCGACCTCACCAAAACCGATGTTTCCCAGGTTGTTGATGCAGCCATCGAAACGATCGTTGATTCAGTTGTGGAAGGCAAAAAGGTATCGATCCTTGGCTTTGGCTCCTTTGAATCCCGTGAGCGTTCCGCCCGCCAGGGTTTGAATCCTAAAACTGGCGAAAAGATCGCCATCCCAGCCAAAAAAGTGCCTGCTTTCACCGCTGGCAAACTGTTTAAAGAGCGGGTTCAAGGCTGATTCACCTGCTAGARGCGCTCCCCGCTCATCTGAGGGGGGAGCTTTTTATTGCCCAGGCTTRCCGCAGCCAACGGCAGCGTGGTCGCTTTGCMCCCACCCCTAGCGGCCCTTTGCATCTGGGCAACCTGCACACGGCATTGCTGTCGTGGTTGTTYTGCCGTTTGCAGGGGGGGGAATGGTTATTGCGCATCGACAACCTCGACACACCCCGGGTGCAAGCCGGCGCAGAAGCGCAAATAATTGCTGATCTGGCCTGGCTTGGTTTGGCTTGGGATCCACCCATCTGGCGCCAAAGTGAACGCCGAGGTTTATACGCCAGCATTCTTTCAGCCCTGCGCCGCAGCGGTGCGCTTTACCCCTGCCGTTGCAGCAGGCGGATGTTGGCCCATCTTTCCGCACCCCATGGTGCTTGGCCCCTTTACCCGGGCACCTGCCTTGATAAACAGCACAGCTGGGGGGAAGAACAAGCCAAATTACCSAGCTGGCGCTTGCATTTGCCCGCCACTGAATTGGAATGGCAGGAGTTGGGCAATTACCCAAATAAATTAAATGGCGCAGAGCAGGTGGGGGATGTGGTGCTGCGCCGCGCTGATGGCTATGTGGCCTATCACCTYGCCACTGCCGTAGACGAATTGTGGATGGGCATTAACACGGTTGTGAGAGGAAGCGATCTTTGGGTTTCCACAGGTCCCCAGGTGGCACTAATGCAAATGCTTGGCCAAACAGCGCCCCAGTATTGGCATTTGCCGCTGCTCTTGGATAACCAAGGCAACAAATTGGCAAAACGCGATCGGGCCTTAGGAGTAGCCAGTTGGCAAGCCCAAGGCGGCAGCGCCGCACAATTAATTGGCAAATGGGCTGCTCAAAATGGCTGGATAGCACCAGGCAGCAGCATTAGCGCCCAAGAATTATTAGAAGAACTTAAAAACAAACCAAAAAATTTTTCAMTAAAGGCCCTAAAACAGCAACTTCTTTAGAATTAATTCGGGATCAAGTGTGCATATTCACACCATTATGGATGCAGGTTTTTTGTTTCCATGGGTTCAGCAGTAGCAGTTTCGAAAGCCACCATCACCTGTGTTTGCTGTGGCGGCAGCGGYGTGCTGCGCCAAGGCAGAGACTCCTACCGCACTTGCCTGCCCTGCCTTGGCAAAGGTTTCCAGTTGCCTACAAAGCTCAAAGCTTCGCCCGCTTTTGCCGCCAGATGAAAAAGGCTGCGGTAGCAACTACCACGGCTAAGGGTGCTGCCGTAAGAAGCAGCAGAATAACGGCGGTCCAATCGGTGTACATCGGCGTGTTGAACAACAAGTTGGGCGCATCCATCATCGGTGCTGCCTTGCTGATTTCACCAGTTCAKGCGGGAGTTGTATTCGACAACTGCAGCACTGCCAGTGATGGCAGCATCACCTGCGATACCCGTCCCACCGGCAACACCGCCACCGATGCMGTGGATGCCCAATACGGCTTAATGGAYCAAGCCAGCCCRGGCTGGAATGAATTCATGCCATATCAAGGTTTCGACGACGACTTTGGCGGCAACTGGACCTAACAAACAACTTCAATTGGCCCAAGCGGTTSCCTTTGGTGGTTGAGCCGTAGCTGCCAGGTTGGTARTTGGGGTTGTTGCCAYARSGGYGCAAAACATTTTTCYGCCGGTAGATGGCCATAAAAAGCCAGCACCATGGCTGCCACYTGCTTGGCTGWTAAGGCACCACCCCCCTGTTGGCGCTGTTTAGCCTCCGCCTGCAAACGCCARCGCATCACCCGCCCATAACTRGGGGGACGCAGCAATAAAAGGCCATCAAGTTGCTGCCAAAKKGSCTGGTATGGCTGAAGCGTTGGCACACCTCTTGCACCCACACACCAACCCTCCAGCAAAAGCAAATCCCCAACCAAAGGGCGTTGGCCTTGGCGATCACCAGCACCAGCCRCTAATCCCTTAACAAAACAAGGGGCCATCGCCTTACCGTGCTGGCGAAAATCAGCCAACACTTGCTTCAGTAGTGGTAGATCGTGGCTGCCCGGTAAACCGCGTTGATACTGCTGTAATTGCGGCTGGGGCCAATAAAGATCATCAAGGGAAAGGCTGGCCACACTCAGCCTTRYTTGCAATTGGCTTGCCAACCAACTTTTGCCACTACCCGGCGGGGCACACAAGCCCAAWATTTTCTGGCCAGCAGCAGCGCGATCAACACACCATTGCTCTAACAAATCAATACTTGAAAACAACTCATCCCTCCTATTGGGGAATCATCAGAGGCATGGGATCAAGGGCAACCCAGCCATTTCCTAGGCGTTCACGCCATTCGAAATGTAGGTGGGGGCCACTGGCAACACCAGTTTGGCCAACCCGCCCCAATAGGGARCTSGGCTCAACCTGATCACCAGGTTTCACATCAACGGCCGAAAGATGGGCATACAAACTTTGATTCAACTCACCATGGGCCACAACWACGGTGATGCCATAGCCAGAAATTGTRTCTACTAAAACCACTCGGCCGCTTTTAACAGGTCTTATGGCCTCCCCCTCCGGTGCCATCAGATCAAGGCCAGCATGCATGCGCCAACCCTTGCGGCTTTCTGAATAGCGCCATTTAAAMGGGCTGATATCCAGGGCTGGTTGATCGAGGGGGTAAAACAACAGAGCAGTGGCTCCAGGCTGTTTTTTAAAAGCCAAGAACCCTATTGGTGGTGGTGGAGATGGCATAACACGAAAACTTTCTTCCAGATGGGCAGGCAGTTTTGTGTTTGTGCCCAGATCAGCCACCGGAGTGCTGCTTGGAATTAATGGGGGCTTACTTTCAGATGCAAGCCCCAGGGTAAGGAGAACGCCAATTGGCAAACAAAACCAGCGAGCCAGTGATAACTTGCCAAMCATGGGCAAYKGCTGTTGCAACTGCACCGTTGTAGCTGCTTTAACTGATAACMACCAGGGTTTAGGCAGGGCCGCCCACCGCTTTTTCCAAACGCTCCATCACCCGCTCCAAGGAGAAACTTGCTGCCTTTTGCCGTGGCGGATAGGCCTTAAAAGTGGCAAGRAATTCAGCCACATAGGACTGGGCTGGCACAATCAAAAAGATATGGTCGAAAATCCAATCCCAGTARGTATTGGAGGTGAAATCWGCCCGCTCATAGGGATCGGTGAGCAGATTAAATATCTTTGGCACGCGTAATTCAATAAAAGGTTCTGCCCATATTTGGCACGTACCTTGAACACGTTGTTCRCGRAAYACAAACTTCCAGTTGTCGTATCGCAAACCCACTAAATCACCATCATCKGAGAAGTAGAAAAATTCACGYCGGGGGCTTTTATCTATTTTACCAGTCCAAAAATCAAGCATATTATAACCATCAAGRTGGATACGGAAGTTTTTATTTCCCACCTGATAGCCAGTTAGYAATTTCTCCTTAATATCTGGTTCACCCGCTGCTGCAAGCAGGGTWGGCAGCCAGTCWAGGTGGCTGCAAATTCCAGTTATGTTTGTGCCTGGGGCAATYTTTCCAGGCCAACGCACCATTGCTGGAACTCGATATGCTCCCTCCCAATTAGTGTTCTTTTCACTGCGAAAAGGCGTCATCCCAGAATCTGGCCAGCTATTCATATGGGGGCCATTATCTGTGCCATACATCACAATRGTGTCGTTGCTAATCCCCAACTCATCAATGAGATCAAGCATCTCCCCGATGCATTCATCGTGGTAGATCATCACATCGTGATATTCMGATTGCCAGCGCCCTGATCTGCCCACATCTTGGGGGCGGGCATAGGTGCGGAAGTGCATATGGGTGGTGTTAAACCACACAAAGAAGGGTTCGCCAGATGCAACTGCATCACGGATAAAACGCTTGGCCTCCGCCATAAATTCATCATCTGCCGTTTCCATCCGCTTCCGAGTTAGAGGCCCAGTGCTTTCGATGCGCTGGCTGCCATCTGGATTAGCCCAACAATGAAGCACRCCTCTGGGGGCAAAACGCTTGCGAAAATTAGGAAACTCGGGATCATCCTCCTTTGGGTAATCCCTTAATTCAGGTTCCTCTTCTGCATTGAGGTGATATAAATTACCAAAAAATTCATCAAAGCCATGCATTGTTGGCAGATGTTCATCGCGATCACCGAAGTGATTCTTACCAAATTGACCGGTGCGATARCCCTGGGGTTTTAATAATTCAGCAATGGTTGGATCATCATGGTGATAGCCATTTTCGGCACCRGGTAAACCAACTTTTGATAAGCCGGTGCGGTAAACGCTCTGGCCACTAATAAAAGCAGATCTACCAGCGGTGCAACTTTGCTCCGCATAATAGTGAATRAATTTCGCACCTTCATTCGCCACRCGGTCGATATTGGGTGTTTGATATCCCATCAAGCCATGGCTATAGCAACTCAAATTGCTTTGGCCGATATCATCACCCCAAAGAATCAGGATGTTTGGCTTTCCGTTTGGCATCAATAAYTCCGYTYAACYAGATTACCCTAGGCAGGCTYAATCAAATCGGCAACCTTAAAACAAACAGTAGTTAACGCAATTGTTAAGATCACGTAAGTGATTATGGCAAGTTTAATTCCGATCAAATGGCCCCCATGGGTGCTAGCAAATAACAGGGCTAARCCTGGATTGCGCATSGCCACCAGCAAAGCGGCTGTGCGGCGATTGCAGCCARCRCCTGTTGCAAGCCCATAGCCAATTGCAAGGCTTAATGCCACAAGCACAACCATYAAAACAAGCGCASTTAAATTTGTTGCAATAAATGCCGGCARATCAGGGCCTATTTTCACAAGCAACACCACTAGTAATAACGCCAACAAGAAATTTGCCAACCTCTCAAGATTTTTTTCAATTCGRCTGGCAAAAATAGGTTTATAAACTCGAATTGCAATACCAATCAATAGGGGTAATACCTGAGCAGTTAACACTTGAATGGCCACATCTGCGGGATCAATCTGCCAACCTTCAATGGCAAATAGGGAGCGAAAAAGGCCTGCTAGCAAWGGCACTGAGATCACCGCAGCCAAMGCTGAGCAAACCTGMAACACCGCTGCAAGCTGACGATCACCGCCAGCTYTAGCTGCCTTGCGCAAGGTAAGTGGCGCGCTTGGGCAGAGGGCCATCAAGGCAATTGCATACTTTGAAGCTGGTGATAAACCAGCAGTTAATGGTGATTGCAATAGCATTAATGCCAATAGGGGCACAACCACACAGGAGGCCACCAAAATGCGCAATAAAAAGCCTGGCTGTTTAATCCATCCCAGTAAATTTTTATTATCAACGCTCACCCCCAAGCTAAGCATTATTGTGAATAATGTTACTTTAACTAATATTTCTGGCAGTAAATTCATCTTCCAGTGCCACCAATCATTAATAAAACAATCGCCACAAGGCCAATCAAAGTAATCATCACCGCAGTGGCAGCCGCAAGCGAAGGCTCCTCCTTATAGGTAAATTCCTGCCGTGATAAGCGCTTCAGATTTTTAC
>NZ_PXVC01000066.1 GCF_003011125.1 Synechococcus lacustris str. Tous
GTATTGAGCAAAGATTTAACATCAAATATCCATCAAATCCAGCATTGTTTGCAACCTTTTCAACCCTCTTAATCGTGGGATCTGCCTCTGCATCAGTGGCGGTGCTGGGATTCAAGCCAATAACAAACAACATTCTTTTACCACTTTTGCCCAGGGCTAAACGCCTTTTATTATTGCAATCATTTACGTATATGTTGTGCTGATTCATATCCTCAWTGGCTTAGCTTGTTAAAAGTGAGGATAAGTTCGTTTTGGCCAAGGCGCCCGAGCCACCAGCGGCCCGTCCGGAGGTGGAAAACCTGCAGAGCTACAGCGCACCACTCGAGGGAAGRCGCGGGCTATTGCGGCTTGATTTCAATGAAAACACCCTGGGGCCAAGCCCCAAAGTGGTGGAGGCGATCAGAGCAATCCCCGCCGATCACTACGCCATTTATCCGGAATACAACGGCTTAAAAGAAGCATTTGCCAACTCCCTTGGCGGCCTGGCCGTGAACCAAATCGGTTTATTTAATGGTGTTGATGCTGCCCTCCATGCCCTTTGCCAGGCCTACGGCCAAAGGGGCGACTGCATGCTCACCACAAATCCAAGCTTTGGCTACTACAAACCCTGCGCTGAAATGCAGGGTATGGAGATTGAAGCTATCCCCTATGAAGCARCTGATTTTAGTTTTCCACTAAATCAAATTAAATCTGCTCTTGCAGGCAAGAATCCACGCTTATTTTTTCTATGCAATCCCAATAATCCCACCGGCACTTGCTYATCAGCTGAAACCATCCTTTCCCTAGCCGCTGAAGCGCCCAACTGCCTTGTGGTGGTGGATGAACTCTATGAAGCCTTCAGCGGCAACAGCGTGGTGCCTTTGCTATTGCAAAAAGCTCAGGGAAATAATCCCTTTGAGCACTACCCCAATTTGGTGGTGTTGCGTTCCCTCTCWAAAACCGCTGGTATCGCTGGGTTGCGCATGGGMTTTGCCATTGCTGCAGCCGCGGTAATTGATCGTGTTAATCGAGTTACTGGCCCTTACGACATCAACAGCTTTGCCGTTACCGCCGCTTTTGCTGCCCTAGCCGATCAGGCCTACACAAACGCCTATGTGGCGGAAGTGCTTTTGGCAAAGGYCTGGCTCGTGCAGCAGCTAACTGCAGCAGCGGTTCGGCACCATGCCGGCGGTGGCAACTATCTGCTGATCTGGCCAAAAGTGGGAGTTGAAGCCATGGATAGGGGCCTTAGGCAGCGGCGKATTCTCTGCCGCAGCATGGCGGGGAAAGCCTTGATTGATGGCTCCCTAAGGGTAAGTATTGGCACCCGGGAGCAAATGCAACTTTTCTGGCGTGCCTTTGCTGCCATTGAAGGGCTGCAAGGATCCACCACCTAAACCCATAAATATTGCCAACAGGCCCAGTTGTAGGGCAAGGCAACAACCAACTGCCCGGCGTTGCTCCCAGAACAGCCTTGCCATCACCCCATTTGCGAAGGGCGCCTATTTTCAGGGCATCAACTCAATTTTGGTTGTATCGCCGAGGRGTGGTGTGAGGGTGAGCACACCACCGGGCTTATTAACGGCCACGCCCTTCAAGGCTTCCAGGAAAGGTTTGCTGTCGCCTTGATCGCAATTCAGGGGTGCTTTAGAGCTGCGCAGATATTGCACTGGAATAACCCTTCTGGGGTTTAKTTCACGCACTACCGCCGCCGCTTCTGCACCGGTATAAACCTTGGCTCCACCGCCGATGCCAATAATCAACACATCAGGGCGACCCAACAGCACTTTGTCTTCTGGTTTGAGCGTTGCTGCCGTACCGCCAAGGTGGGCAAATTCCAGGCCCCCTTGGCGCCAACGCCAAATCACACCGTTACCAAAACGACGGCCACCCACCCGATCATGGGGAGCAGCAAAACCCTCAAAGCGAATGCCAGCAACTTTGTAGGAACCGGGTGTTGCTAAAAAACGACCACCCCCAACTTTTGCCCCCTCATCCCGCAAAAGGCTGCTAGCCAAAGTGACATTCGCTGATACCGCCGGCATTGCTAGCCCMGCAGCACAGCCCACCGATTGATAGGGATTAAGCAGCACTGAACTGCCACCGCCTTGAATTAAAAGGGCGCTGTGGCCATAGCTGGTGATAGTTACACCACCGCCTGCACCACCCGCAGGTAACGCCAGRCCAAGGGCGGCGGCACCAAATAAAGCACCGAGCACTGGGCGAAACATGGCGATAAACAATTTGAGTTGGAACTTAGCAGTGTTCAACCAATTGGTTCAGGCAGAGGCGCTGGATAGAAAATTGGCCAAAAGTTGATGGCCCGCTTCTGTGAGCACGCTTTCAGGGTGAAATTGCACCCCCTGCAGAAGTGGATAGCTGCGGTGGCGCAGGCCCATCACCATGCCGTCTGCCTCGAGCCATGCTGTTACCTCTAAACAAGCAGGCAAGCTCTCGCGCTCGGCAATTAAGGAGTGGTAACGCGTAGCGGTGAGGGGATTYGGCAAGCCGGCAAATACGCCTTGGCCGCCRTGGCGCACTGCTGAGGTTTTGCCATGCATCAATTGCGGTGCCCGCACCACTCGGCCACCAAATACCTGGGCGATGGCCTGATGCCCCAGGCATACGCCTAAAAGCGGAATTCTTGGCCCCAACTTTTCGATCACCTGAGGGCATATCCCCGATTGGGCTGGGGTTCCGGGGCCAGGTGAAATCAAAATCGCCGCTGGATTTAAAGCTTCAATTTGAGCTAAATCCAAGGAATCATTGCGTTCCACTCGCACGGATGCTGCGATCGGATATTGAACGGCTAATTCACCTAAATATTGCACCAAATTAAAGGTGAAACTGTCGTAGTTGTCGATCACCAGCAACATCAGAAGCCAATCCTGGTTATTAGTGGTGGCAACAGTAAAAGCACGGCAATTAATAAAGAAGCGATGGCTGCCACCAACACAGCAGCCGCTGCGCAGTCTTTTGCAATCCGGGCCAAGGGGTGATAACGGCGGCCAACGGCTAAATCCACCACTGCCTCCATGGCGGTATTAAGCAACTCCAGCACTAAAACCGCAGTTACGGTAAGCACAAGCACCGCAAGGCGATCTAGGGAAAGCTGGAGCCACAGCGCTAGGCCAAAAACGAAAACACCCGTAACCACATGGATGCGGAAATTGCGCTGGGTGAGCAGCGAATATCCCAAACCCTGGGCGGCATAGCGAAAGCTAGCCGGCAGATCGCGGGCCACCTGCCAAGCCCCAACCCTTAATCGACGCAGGCGGCGGTTAGCCGACAAATCGATGGGGTTTGGGTCTGTGGCTTCTAACTCTGAGGTCAAAGGTTGGGCCATTATYCGGCCAGGTTACCGCCGATTTGAGCTGGGAACAGTTCGATCAATTGCTCCTGACGCAACAGCATTGCCGCCAGTTGCTCTTCATCGGGGTGGTCCCAACCCAATAGATGCAATAGGCCATGGCTTGCCARRAAACAAAGTTCATGGCTGAGGCCATGGCCGTGGCTAAGGGCCTGGCGGCTGGCGGTTTCAAGCGAAATAACAATGTCACCGAGCTCCAGCGGCACCCCTGGCAACGGCAATTGCTCCCCCGTTGGGAACGCCAACACATCTGTGGGCTCTGGTTTATGGCGCCAACTGCCATTCAAAGCAGCAATTTCCTGATCAGCGCAGAGCTGCAAGCCCATGCTGTAAGCACTGGCCTGGAGTTGGCCCGGCAATTCCCCCTGCAGGTGGCCAAGCCATTGGCCCAACAGCAGCAGCCATGCGTTTTCGCCTAGGGGATCGGCCAATGGCAAATCAGGGGCGCCATAGGCCAAATCCAGCTCTGGAACTGCCATCACCCCGGCACTGCAGGACGAGCAAACCAGGCGAGCAAAAGCAATAAACCAGTTAAACCAAYTGCCGTAAGGCCGAAGTGAAACAAGCTTTGCCGCCCCTTACGCACCATATTGCGCATTGCCAACTTCACAAAACTGGGGGGGGATTCACTCATGGGTTTTCCTCAGCAACTGTTTCCACACCTTGGCGCAAAAGCGACTGGATGAAGGGGTCGAGATCGCCATTCATCACCCCTTGCACATCGGTGGTTTCCTCCGCCGTGCGCAAATCTTTCACCATTTGATAGGGATGAAATACGTAATTACGAATCTGATTACCCCAGGCCGCTTCAACAATGTCGCCGCGGATATCGGCAATCTGCGCTGCCCGTTGCTCTTGGGCGATCACCATCAACTTTGCCTTGAGCAAAGCCATGGCCTTTTCTTTGTTTTGCAGCTGGGAGCGCTCTTGGGTGCAGCGCACCGCCAGGCCGGTGGGCACATGCAAAATGCGCACAGCTGTTTCCACCTTGTTCACGTTTTGACCGCCGGCTCCACCGGATCGGGAGGTGGTGATCTCCAAATCCTTATCAGGAATATCTAATTCCACCTCGTGGTCCAACTTGGGCATCACCTCCACACCAGCAAAACTGGTTTGGCGTTTGTCGTTTGCATTAAAAGGCGATATGCGCACTAGGCGATGGGTACCTTTTTCATTGCGCAGATAGCCATAGGCGTAGCGACCATCAATTTCAATTGTGCAGCTTTTAATTCCCGCTTCTTCCCCCTCTGAAATYTCATCAACACTCACCTTCATGCCATGGGCTTCCCCCCAGCGGGTGTACATACGCATCAACATCAAGGCCCAATCCTGGGCGTCGGTGCCGCCGGCGCCGGCATTGATTGAAATCACAGCCCCCTCCTGGTCGTAGGTGCCGCTAAGCAGCCGYTCCAGCTCCCAACGATCCAGGGCTTGCTTGAGGCTCTGCAAGCCAGCATTGGCCTCCTCAAGCATTGCTGCATCGGGCTCAAGGTCGTAGAGCTCCAGGGTGGCAGCGGCATCGTTGATGCAATTGCGCCATTGCTGCAATTGCTGCAACTGGGCCTTCACATCATCCAATTGCCGCATTTGCCTGCGGGCATTTTGCTGATCGTTCCAAAAATCAGCCTGGGCAGCCAGCTGCTCCAAATCCCGCTGGCGCGCTTTTAAACCAGCAACGTCAAAGGCAGTCCTGGACATGGCCCAGGCGATCGGTGAGCTCAGATAAATCGCGCTTGAAATCAGTTAGGTCGAGCACCTGGGTGAACTAACAACTCATTGGTTAACCATATCAGCTTAGATCAATGGAGAAATCTCAATCAAAGAATCAACTAAAAGCAAAAGCCTACTGAGAACGAGCAAGTTCAAATTCGGATCTTGCTCTAATACTAAAGCTGAATTTGCTGAAATTTCAACTACATCAAAGTAGCATTGAGAAATCCTCATTAAATCAGCGCGGATCAATGAAAGCTCCCTGGATATTAAATCAATCTCATCATCATTTGATTCAACCGATTTAGATAACACTTTTAATTTAGCAGATCCCCAAAAGATTAAATTATCAATAGGCAATTCAAGCGAGAGAGGTTTTTGTAAATGCTCTCCAAACAAAGGCGAAAGATCACGGCAACAGCTAATCACTGTACTACCGCAACGAAGGCAATTCTGAGCCCAAAAAAGGTTATTAAAATCCTGATCAAGAACAGATTGCTCGCAAACCAACTTTGGAATCTCTTGCTGCAGCAAATTACGGCGATTTCTTAAGGAAATAAACAACTCAATGCTGCCCTTAGAGTTATTTAATTTACTCAAGCAGCTCGCTATGTCACCGATCCAAATTCGAGCCTTCTGCTCCCATTCAGTGGTGGCCAGTTGAGAGTAAATTTGAGTTGAGCACCAAATACCAAGCACCACCCCAGCAAGAGTCATTACTGTGCGCCAAGAGGCATAAAACCACCAGTCTGAATTATGATTAAGTATACTTCCAGAAACAACATGTCCACCAACTATGTAGCCGCTGTTAAGCCCAAAGTAAAAGCAAAATATACGTACAAGAATCAATGAAATACCCACCCTTAAAGGTGCTGGTGCTTCCGATAAAGCACCAGCACCAATTACAACAGCGAGCAAACCCAGGATCGTACCAACCAATCTTTCACGGCCAGCTAATATTCCACCACCCAGGTTTAATTCCATTACAGTTAACATCGCTAGGGCCATATAAAGCCCCTCAGGCAAACCCAAAGACTCACTGGCATAAATTACAAATGCCAACAATGCGCCATTACGAATAATCACTCTTGCTCTTAATGCTTCAGCTATTGGTATTATTTTTTTCATACATTAGTTAATAGTTTTTCCAGGGACGCAAGAGCAATACTGCATTCAATTTGATCAAATTTCCTAAGCTGAGCAGGAACGCGCCCCAGGGCAACTGCGTGCCTAAAGGCTATTTCTAGCAACTCCTCTCTTTCATTAAGGGAAGCAAATTTTAAATCATCTATTTTGCAATCGCGATAGGCARTGCTTTTAATTTTACAGTGTTTAGCATAGGATAAAATTAGATCATCAGAAGATACAGCTTCCGCTTTTAATAAACAACTCTGCAGCTGCTTTACAAGCAATTGCTCACTATCTTGCAAGCGTTGAGTTGCTGAACGAAACCAAAACAGCCTTTCAATCAGCATCCCGATGAACAGTCCCACCAGGTGCCATATCGTTCGCTCAAAAACATATAATCCACCAAGATTAGTATTTCCTGGTACAGCCAATAGCAGCACCGCCATTATCGATCCATTCATTAAAGTGGGTTGATTTAATCCGATTTTACGGCCCAATATTTGAATTAAAATATAGCCAATACCAACTGCCAACCAACTTTTCAAGACCAATATTAATAGCGCTACAATTACTCCACCAAAAATGGTTCCCACAATTCGATCACGGGCTGCTGCAAACGAAACTTCAGGGGTTAGCAGCAAGCTACGAGCAACACCATAAATAATATAAAAACCCTCAATCCCCTTAGCATCTAATCCTGCAAACTCATAAATCGCTGCAGCAATTAATCCTGCAAATCCCACCTGTAGCGCATTGCGAATCTGCGCTGCTGAAATCGGCTTCATAATGAACTAAAACCCCGTTCACTCAGCCATGGGCATTGTGAGCACACTTAACTCTATTAAGATCATGCTGAAAAGCTTGATTTTTCATGACCGCCAGCATTGAGATCTACACCTGGAGGTCTTGCCCGTTTTGCATCAGGGCAAAACAGCTGTTAGATCGCAAAAAGGTGGCCTACACCGAACATGCCATCGATGGTGATGAAGCAGCCCGCACGGCCATGGCAGCTAAAAGTGGTGGCCGCCGCAGCGTTCCCCAAGTTTTTATTAACGCTAAACACGTGGGCGGTTGTGACGACCTCCACGCCCTAGAACGCTCTGGCCAGCTAGATGMACTGCTCACTTGAATAGGAGTTAAARCCAGTGGCCCGTCAGTTATTTGTTGTTGATCCAGTTGAACGCCTGAGGCCTGAAAAAGACAGCAGCGTTGCCCTGATGCAGGCCGCCGAGCGGGCTGGCGAAGCTGTGTGGGTTTGCAGCAGCGCCGATCTTGCCTTTGCAAGCAACGGTCCCCAGGTGCAGGCGCGGCCGATCAAAACCGAACCATGGTTTGAACTGGGCCCCGCCGAATGGCAACCTCTTCGCCACTTCCCGCGGGTGTGGATGCGCAAAGATCCACCCGTTGATGAGGCCTATTTATACGCAACCCACCTGCTTGAACTAGCCGAACTAGAGGGGGTTCAAGTGCTGAATCGCGCCGCCAGCCTGCGGGCTTGGAACGAAAAACTTGGGGCCTTGCGCTTTCCCCAYCTAATGGCTCCCACCATGGTGAGCAGCCAAGTGGAGCTGCTGGCAAGCTTTGCCACAAMCCACGGGGAAGTGGTGCTCAAACCCCTTGGCGGCAGGGCCGGCATCGGCGTAATCAGGGCCAATGGTGCCGCCCCTGGCCTTGMGGCCCTCCTGGAGTTRGTTACCCAACAGCAACAGCTGCCGGTGATGATTCAGGCCTTCYTAGCRGCGGTAAGCGCCGGTGATAAGCGCATCATCCTGGTGGATGGCAAACCGCTTGGCGCCGTTAACCGCATCCCAAAAACAGGCGATTTTCGCAGCAATTTGGCCGTTGGCGGTGCACCCGAGGCCTGCGAATTAAATGAAAGGGAACAGGAAATTTGCGCTGAATTGGGCCCTGCMTTGCGGGAGGCTGGTTTGTTTTTTGTGGGTATCGATGTGATCGCTGGCCACTTAAGTGAAATCAACGTCACTAGCCCAACGGGCGTGCGGGAAGTGGAACGCCTTGGCGGCATCCCCCTTGGCGATCTCACCCAAGAGCTGCTGTTGAAACAGGATCGCCAGCCAGGCTGAGCTGCTGCTGCAACACCTGCAGCTTGAGGGCTACCTCTTGCAGTTCCCGCTCCGGCTCTGAACCCCGCACTAAACCAGCGCCTGCAGTTAATTCCAATTGCTCACCCCGCARCACACCACTACGAATCGCCACCCTCAATTCCCCATCACCGGCACTATCMAGCCAACCGATCGGGGCGGCATAGGGACCACGCTCAAAAGGCTCCAGGCTGCGCAGCCATGCCATMGCTTCCCTTCGTGGCAAACCAGCCACCGCAGGGGTTGGATGCAATGCTTCCGCCAGCGTTAGYAGTTGTTGCCCCGCAAGGGAAGCGCTGATTGGAGTGTGCAAATGCCGCAGGGTGCCATGGCGGGCCAAACGCGGTTGGCGCAAACACACYGGCTTTAAGCCCTGTTGTTGCAATACCGAGCGGATTGCCMCCACCACCAATTCATGTTCATGGCGATCTTTGCTGGATTGCAGMAGCGCCTGCGCTGGTTCACCAAGGGCTGCTGTTCCMGCCAGGGCATCACAGCGCAACTGGCCATTGCGCACCGCCAACAGGCGCTCSGGKGAGGCCCCCACCAAAACACTGCCATCGGCCTCRCCCCATAAAAAACGACAACTGCCCGCTTGGCATTTACGTAAACCCGCCAACAGCATTTGGGGATTTAAGGGGCTATCCAACTKRAGCTGTTGGCGCACCGCCAACACCAACTTGCGCAATTCACCCCGCTCCACCAAAGCGAGGGCCTGATCCATGGCACCGCGGTAGGMCTGCTGCCATGGCGAACGACTCAATACCTGGGGAATAACAGCAGGGGGCTGCGGCCATTTAGCCCTCTCCAGGTGCTGGGCCATTTCCCACAACTCCTCKGCCACAAACCTGGGGGTTATCTCAGCGCCAAGGGGCCTTTGCAAACGYAACCAAGCCCGATGGCCATGGCGACTCAATTGCCAACGGGGCAGCACTGCCCGCACCCCAGGCAACATCAGCGRGCTGCTTTGCAGGGGCGCATCAAAAAAGGAAAAGGCCAGTAGCACCCTTGGCCTAGCCATAGCTGGGCCCTTAATTGCATCAGCACCAAGCCGGGAAAGGCTCAGCTGGCAAAAGCGTTGGGCTAATTCAAATCGCCTTGAACCACTCAACTCAAGGTGTTGGGCAATGCCTGAGGCGGCAAAGCAAAAACCCGGTGCCCCATCCCAGAGCATTCGGAATTGATCKCCGCCGGGTAATTGCGCCAGGGCCGCCAGGGGATCTATCGGTGCCAGGGGCAGGGCCAAACTGAGCACACCACCRTCATCCAAGCCAACTGCTTGCTTGCTGGCCTGGGCCAGCAGATCAATGAAAGTGGAATTCAGCAACGCTGCCGTTCCCCGTACTGCTCAAATGTATGGGTCTAAAGCTAACTATTGCCCTGGCGCCCCATGGCTGAGCCCAAGGTCGTTGTAAGCCGTTACGCCCTCTGGAAGGCGGCGATCAAATGGCCCATGTATTCCGTTGCCGTGATGCCTGCCCWATTGGCGGCAGGAGCCCTGCTGGGCCAAGAGTTGCAGCCCCGCTGGGGGCAACTTGGCTTTTTTCTTCTGGCTGCAGTGCTGCTATTGGGCTGGGAAAACCTGAGCAACGATGTGTTCGATGCCGATACCGGTGTTGATAGCAAAGGCAAACCCCATTCGCTTGTGAATCTCACCGGCCGCAGGGATCGCATTGCCATAGCTGCYAATGGTTGCCTGCTGCTGGGMTTGGGCCTAATGGCTTTGGTGGCAAGTAGCAGTGCAGGGGCAGTGCTCCCTCTGGTGTTTGCCTGTTGTGGGATTGGTTATTTGTATCAAGGGCCCCCTTTTCGGCTCAGCTATCGGGGCCTGGGCGAACCGCTTTGTTGGGTGGCTTTTGGTCCATTGGCTAGCGCCGCCGCCCTATTAGCCCTGGCGCCCACAAATTTTTTTGCCGCCAACACAATCCCCTGGGGRATGGCCCTTGAGCTGGGGGCTGGTTCTGCAGTAGCAACAAGCCTGGTGTTGTTTTGCTCCCATTTCCATCAGGTGGAGGAAGACGCCAAAAACGGCAAATATTCACCGGTGGTGCGGCTTGGCAGCGCTAAGGCAGCAGCTTTAGTGCCCTGGTTTGTGGCCGCTTGTTTTGGCCTGCAGTGGTTACCGGTTTTAACAGGTAGCTGGCCGCCAAGCGCCCTACTCGGKGTGATTGGCCTTCCGGCAGCCCTGCAATTAATTCGGCTGCTAAAGCGCAACCATGGCGATCCCTCAAAAATCATGGGCAGCAAATTTCTTGCCCTGCGCTTTCARGCGCTCAATGGTTTGGGTTTAGCGCTGGGCTTAGCCCTRGRGCCCTTATTCCTAGGCCGTTGAGCAGYTCAACTTCCTTAATTTTGGAGTGGCGGCCCTTGCGCTACCGCTTAGCCCAGCCCYTWAAAAAYGCCCATGGCACAACAATTGAAMAACGCGGTTGGTTGCTGAAATTAAGTAACCAGGCTGGAGMTATSGGCTGGGGCGAAGTGTTGCCGCCGYTTSTTCAATGGCACAACTGCGCMGCAGCTATTGGGCGYTTAGGCCTTCAACTCGAATTKGAGCAATTGGAGCTGCAGTTGCCTTTGCTGCCTGGGGCGCTTGCTTTTGGTTTGGGTTTAGCGCTTGCCGAACTGCAGGGGCTCTGTGAAGGCTGGCTGGAGGCACCCCCTTCCGCCTGGTTGCTRCCTGCTGGGGCAGCAGCAATCCCAGCTTTAGAAAATGCTTTAAATGCAGCATCCACGCCGATCACRGTGAAATGGAAAGTGGCCACGCAAGCAGAAGCAATAGAGAAGCAACTGTTGAAAGAATTGCTAGAGCTGCTGCCAACAACAGGCCGCTTAAGGCTGGATGCMAATGCTGGCTGGGATCAAAACAGCGCCGATCGCTGGGTGGAATATTTAGGCCATGAACCACGTTTGGAATGGCTAGAGCAACCGCTGCCTCCAGGCGAGCATCAAGGCCTRCTGCGCTTGGCCCGGCTSTTACCAATCGCCYTGGATGAATCCTTACGCGATCCCGCCGGAATSCCCCCSGGCTGGTGCGGCTGGCGAGTGCATAAACCAGCCCTAGAAGGTGATCCCCGCCCACTGCTGCAGGCGCTCACAGGTGGGGCCGCCAAAATAATGATCAGCACTGCCTTTGGCACTGG
>NZ_PXVC01000067.1 GCF_003011125.1 Synechococcus lacustris str. Tous
CAACACCCATGAAGCGACGCAACGGCACCTACAACACCAAACGCCAGCTGGCAACACCCATGAAGCGACGCAACGGCACCTACAACACCAAACGCCAGCTGGCCGATCTGCGGCAATGGCCGCCCGAACGCCTGAAGCAGCTTGGCGAGCGGCTGCTCTATGGAGGGAACCCTGAGCACAAGCGCAATCCCGGTGATTTCGGTCTCACGCCCCCCAGTGGTGCCCGAATCGGAAAGATGCTCTGCGACGAAGTTGGCATCTTCCACCGGCAGGAAGCCTTGGAATTGCTACGTTCCGGTGTTGCCGCTGGCCTGATCAGCGAGCGTTGCGTCAACGGCTGGCCCCAGAACATCTGGGCTGTACGAGACGGTCGCGTCCTGGAGGCGCAGCTTGAGCAGAGTGAAACAGGTACTTATCACGGCTACCCCCTGCAGCCAGAAGATCCTTTCGCTGAGCTGGTGCTGCAGCGCTTGGGAGACGAACCATGACCGACTTACAGCTCAGCATCAGCAATTGGGAAGCCGCTGGCCAAGGCACTGCTGAGGTGCTCGCTTCCACCGGGCGGCTGCGCCTGCAGGTGGGCGACATCAACCTCACCGAACACGAGGACACCTTCTCCCGCACCAGCCGCCAGGAGGTGCTGGTGTCGGCTTATCCACTGGCCTTCTGGCTTGCGGCCAACTGGTGGCGTCTGCTCCACGAACCCAAACCGCCCGAACGGTGGCGTCCCAGCACAGAGTGGCGTCTGGCCCATGAGTGGCCTGCCGCCAATGCAGGCACCATCTGGCCCGCTGTGGTGCTGGCCAGCGAGGGCGACACCATTCAGTTCCAGGCTTCGATCGCGGCTGGTTCGCGCCAGCAGTCGATTCGCTACCTGAACACGCTGCCGGTTCCGGTTTCGATCCCACGGGAGCAGGTGGAAGCGGTACTCGACGCTTTCATCGACTCAGTGCTGAGCCGGCTGGAGGCCTGGGATGCGATCCACACCAAGCTGCTCGACCTCTGGCAAGAGGTGAAGGATGAGCGCACAGACGAAGAGTCCAGCAGCTACAGGCGCTTAGAAGCCTGCTTGGGGTTTGATCCCGATGATGCACCGGAAGCCTTGATGGAGCAGGCGATGCGCTTGGCTGAAACCATGGGGCCCCAAACGTTTAATGAGATTGCTCCTCTCTACGGGCGTTCAGCCCAGGGCCAACTTCCAGGTCTCCAGCAGTTTCAGCAACTGCTGGAGAGCCCAGCTCTTGAGGCCAGGTTGCAGGTCTTTGAGGACGTGCTTCAGAAGCCGATCCAGTCGCGTGCGCCCTGGCGCCGAGCCCAGCAGCTGGCCCATGCCCTGCGCCAACACTTGGGCCTCAGCAATGAGCCCATCCCAACTGCTCTGCTCTGCGATCTCTTTGGCTTGACGCCCCAAGCCTTTGAATCAACCCTGCCACCGAGACGCCAACCGATCGCTGTAGCGGTGCCAGGGCCAACCGGACAGATCGCCCTGCATCTACGCAAGTTTTACCCGCCAGCGCGTCGTTTTGAGCTCGCTCGCTTTCTCGGTGATGCCCTGGTCACAGGATCCATAACTGAGTCGTGGTACGTGAGTAGCGACATCCCCACATATCGCCAGAAGGTCCAGAGGGCCTTCGCCGCTGAATTTCTTTGCCCTGCTGAGGGTGCCTTGGAGCAGCTCTGTGGCGACTATTTCGAACCGGCCGTGGAGCAGGTCGCCGAGCGATTCGGCGTCAGCCCAGAAATCGTCGAGAACCTCATCGCCAACCAAGAGGTGACTCGGTGACCGCTTCAGCACCCAACAAGCTCCACCGCCGCCTCTGCCAGGAGCTGGCCAAGCAGCTCAGCGAGCACAGGGTTCTTCTGGTCTTTGATCCKGGCCAGCAGCTGCGGSCCTTYCTCGACGAGGTCGCTACGGCCCCGCCCAGCGGCAAGGAGCTGGGCAGCCTCAGCTTCGGGGAGCAGCAGGCCGGCTGGGCGGTGGCTGGCAGCAGCCTCTACSAGCTRCGYAGCCAGCTTGAACCGCACGTTGCAGCAGATCTGCCCGATCCGCTGCTCGTCTACYTACCGGATCGCCAGGAGAGCGAAGGCCGCGCCGTGCTGCTGGAGCTGCTCCGCGCTGGCTCCAGCTTCGAGATCAAGCTGGTCAGCCGTGCCCGCGGCTATCTGCGTGAAGTGCTCGAGCCTGAAAAGGTGGAGCAGCTGCTCAAGCGACCCGATCTCACCTACCGCGACATCGCCCTGGCCCTGGAGCAAGCAGGTAGCGGCGGCTTCAGTCAGCTCAAGGCGCTGTTTCAGCAGCAGCTGGGCCGCAACAGCTCTCCCGAGAACGCCGAGCTGGCCCGCCTCTGGCTGGCAGCAGATGGGCTCGATGACGCCATCAGCGCCAAAGGGCTGGAGAACGAACTGCAGGAACTGCTCCACAGCCGCTGGGGCCTGGGCTTCCCCGTAGAGACATCCCTGGCCGACTGGCGCCAGCGGGCCCAGCGGGCCCTACTGCTTCATGAATTTCTGCGCGACTGGCATGGCGATGAGCTCAGCGCCTTTGCCAGGCAGTCGCTACCGGTTGGTAAGGCCGCCGAAGAAAACGCCCTCGCCGATGTGCAAGGCCTGCGCCGCAGCCACGCGCCCGCCTACATCGCCATCGCTAACCGCATCGAAGCAGAGCTTGAGCTGCGCTCGCTGATCAGCGGCGAGCGGCCCGGCGTGCTCGGCTCGATCGACACCTTCCCCTGCGAAGAACAGTTCCTTTTGCGCAGCGTCGATGTCTTCCTCGCCCAGGGCGAGTACGCCAAGGCGCAGGAGCTGGTGGCCGCCCGTCACAACAGCTTCTGGCTGGTGGGTCAGCCCACCGATGCCCAGCAAGCCAGGCGCCGGCTGCAGTGGGAGCTGGCCCGCACCGCCGCCGCCCTCGGGGTGGCCCTTGAGCAGGCGCAAGCTCAGCTGCCTAAGGCCGCCGCTGCAGTTGAAGCCTGGCTTCCGTATCAGGCAGAGGCCGCCCAGCAGGTCGATGGCCTGCAGCGGCGCCTGGAGCAGCAGGTGGCTGAGCTCACCGCCAGCGAGGTGGAAATCAGCGACGCACTGGAGCAGCTGCGGGGCCGCTACGAGGCCCTACTGGAGCAGCAGGCCCAACGCTTCACCGCTGCCTTGCAGCAGGCTGGCTGGCTTATCCCTGGTGCCTTCCCTCAAACACGCACCTGGAGCGAGCGGGTGCAGCCCGGCGCCGGCAGGGCCGTGGTGTTCTGGGTGGATGCCCTGCGCTACGAGATGGGCGCCACCCTGCACGAGCGCTTCAGTGGCTGGAGCCGCGAGCAGCTCAGCGACCTCAAGCTGGAGATCGCCCAGGCCGCCCTGCCCTCAATTACGCCCGTTGGCATGGCAGCCCTGCTGCCCGGCGCGGAGCGCAGTTTCGCGGTGGCCGATGTCGCTGGCAGCCCCTGCTCCGTGGTCGATGGGGTGCCGGTGGGCTGGAGCAATGGCAAACCAAAGCGCATTGCCCATCTCAAGCAAAGAGTCCCAGATGTTGTTGTTCTCAATCTCCTCGATGTCATCACCAGCAAACCAGACGATCTGAGGGCGAAGCTTCAAGGGTCAGCCCCGGTGGTGATCACCAGCGAAGGAATTGATAACGCTGGAGAGCATGACAATGAACGCAAAGCAAGCAATTCCAGAGCAGACATGGAACGCGAACTTGCCGTCATCGAAAAGGCAATACGCGTGCTTTCAAAGGTCGACCTGCAAGTCCCACTGGAGCGATTTGTAATCACGGCAGATCATGGATACCTGCATTTCCCTGTTGGCCGAAATGCCGGAATGAAGATCGATCCACCAGACGGGAAGATGCTCAAGCAGGAACGCCGTTGCTGGCTGGGTCATCCCTCCGCAGTGAAGCCCCCTTCCATCGAGATTCATCCTGCCTCGTTGGGCTACGGTAATGATGGGATAACAGTGGTAGTTCCGAAGTCCTCTGGTGTATTCAAGGCCGGCGGCAGCCTCTGCTATCACCACGGCGGCAGCAGTCTCCAGGAGCTGCTGATCCCCCTGCTCAGCTTCCGCTGTGTCCCGCCGGCCGAGACAGAAGACAGTGCAGCTGGCTATGCCACCGGCAGCAAAGCCAAGAAGCAAAAGCCCTGGCCTGGAGCGCTGGTGGAGAAGGTCACCAACCGCATCCTGATGGTGCCGATCGAGCTACCCGTTGATCTGCTCAACCAGGGCCAAACCCGCCATTCGGTGCTCGCCGCCTACGACTCCAAAAGTCAAGAGTTGGTGGCAACCTCTATTCAGGCTATCGGTGCCGAGCTCGACCGCGACACCAACCGCCTCACCCTCACCCCCGGCCAGGCAGCCACCATCGGCCTGCTCATTCCCGGCGACTGGAGTGGCAAGAAGCTCTACSTGGAGCTGCGYGACGCWGCSACSGAYCTGGTGCTGYACCGCAGCCCCGATCTGCCAGTGGAYCTGCTCGGCTGATGGCTCCTGTTMMCTACCACCTGGGCGGCTTCCCTCCACCACAGCTCGATTGGCAGCAGCTGATCCCACTACTGGGCCCTGCTAACGCCAGCCTGGCTCGCTATGACGGCCTGCTGGAGGGGATCCCCAACCCCGCCGTTCTGCTAAGCCCCCTCTCCAGCCAGGAAGCGGTGCTGTCCTCCAGGATCGAGGGCACCCAGGCCACCCTGGCTGAAGTCCTGGAGTTCGAAGCTGACGCAGATGCCAGCACGCTGCCGCAGGAACGCCGCGACGACATCCGCGAGGTGCAGAACTACCGCCAGGCCATGAGGCAGGCACAGGAGTTGCTGGTTACCTTGCCGCTCTCGCTGCGGGTGATCAAAACCCTGCACGCCACCCTGCTTTCTGGGGTGCGCGGTGACAACAAGGCTCCAGGCGAGTTCCGGCAGATCCCCAACTGGATCGGGCCTAAATATCGACCGATTGAAGAAGCCCGATTTATCCCCATCAGCGCTGACAAGCTCAATGCTGCAATGGGCAACTGGGAGCTCTTCATCCATGCCGAATTTCCCGATCGGCTCGTGCAGCTCGCCATCCTTCATGCCGAGTTCGAGGCGCTGCACCCCTTCCTTGATGGCAACGGCCGCATCGGCCGGATGGTGCTGCCGCTCTTCCTCTGGCAGACCGGCATTCTGCGCCTGCCTTACTTCTACCTGAGCGCTTATTTCGAGGCCAACAAGGACAGCTATGTGGAGCGGCTTCTTGCCATCTCCCGTGATGGCGACTGGACTGGCTGGTGCCGCTACTTCCTGGAAGCGGTGCAAGCCCAGGCCAGCCAGAACCAGGCGAGGGCCAGCCAGATTCTGGCCCTTTACGAAAACCTCAAGCCCACCGTTCAGGAAGCCACCCGCTCCCAATACGCCGTAGCCGCCCTGGACTGGATCTTCTCCACCCCCACCTTCCGGGCTACCGATTTCGAGAAGTACGCCGGCATGCCCGTACCCACGGCCAAACGTATCCTCCGCTGCCTGGAGAACGCCGAGATCCTTGYCGTGATCAGGAAGGCCAGCGGTTCGCGCCCCCGGGTCCTCTGCCTGGAGCAGCTGCTGGCCGTTGCGGAGGGACGACCCTGACACCTAGCTTGTGGATCACGAAACCCCGATCCGTGATCCACAAAGATGTTTGTGGTTCATCCATGATCCACAAGCTTCCCTGCCTTACCGAGCACAGCACATCAGCTAGCACCTCCGAATCCAGCCCCCATGAACACCCCCGCCCGCAACGCTCTCGACGACAAGGTAAATCAGGTATTTGCTGGTAAGTGCGTTCGAAAAGATCTGGTTAGAGCTGTAAAAGTGGGCGCCAACGTTCCGGTATTCGTTCTTGAATATCTTTTAGGAAAATACTGCGCTTCTTCCGATCCAGCGGCGATTGAGCTTGGTCTAGCAGTCGTAAGGGACACACTGGCAAATAACTACATTCGCCCTGATGAAGCTAATAAAGCTCAAAGTCGTGTGCGGCAAAAAGGAAGTTACACCTTTATTGATAAGGTAAAGGCACGTTTAATTGGTTCTACTTTTGTTGCAGAGTGCGTAAATTTTGGTAGTAGTAATCTACGGATTAATGAAAATGATGTTTACGCCTTTGAAAGGCTCCTCACAGGTGGAGTTTGGGCTCAAGTTGAAGTAGAATGGGATGAAAGTGATAGTAAGGCACCCTTTTCAATAAGCCAAATAACACCAATTCAGTTAGCAAGTTTTAACTTAGAAGAATACCGTAAGCTACGAACTCAGTTCAGCACAGATGAGTGGATTGATCTTTTAATTCGTTCCATGGGATATGAACCCTCAAGCATGGAGCAGCGTCTCAAACTTTTATTCCTTTTACGGCTTATTCCGCTCTGTGAACGTAACTACAACTTAGTTGAATTAGGTCCTAGGGGTACAGGTAAAAGTTTTGCAGTACAAGAATTATCACCTTATGCAGCCCTATTAACAGGACCCACCACGGTGGCAAACCTGTTCGGGCACATGAGTGGAAAGATCAAGGGAATGGTTTCAATCTGGGATGTAGTTGCATTTGATGAAATAGCAGACTTGCAGAAGATGCCAAAAGAAGTAATTACAACAATGAAAACTTTTTGTGAATCGGGCCAATTCCAGCGAGGGGCAGAAAGCTTTTCTGGAGATGCAAGTATTGCAATGTTTGGCAATACACAGCAGCCAATCGATGTAATGGTGCAAACGGGGCATTTATTCGCACCAATGCCTGATGTGATAAGAGATGATATGGCTTTTATTGATAGGCTTCATTGTTATCTCCCTGGCTGGGAGATGCCAACCATGAGAAATGAATATTTTACCGATAATTATGGCTTTGTAATTGATTATTTAGCTGAGGCCCTAAAAGATTTGCGGAAACTTAATTACACAGAATTATGTGATACATATTTTAGCCTTGGCGCACATTTAAATACTCGCGACAGAAAAGCAGTGCGGCGAACGGTTTCGGGTTTAGTTAAAATAATACATCCACATGGCTCGCCTTCAAAAGAAGATCTAGAAGAAATACTTAAGCTAGCAATAGAAGGTAGGCGCAGGGTAAAAGAACAATTAAAGAAAATGGGTTCTTTTCAATACAGTCAGACATCTTTTAGTTACTCAGACAATAGTACAGGAGAAGAACATTTTGTTGGGGTACCTGAACAAGGAGGAAAGGACCTTATAGCTTCTGAGCCCCTTTCGCCTGGCTCTATTTATGCAGCTTCTGTAACAGGTGATGGCAATGTGGGTCTTTACAGACTTGAAGTATCAATTTCATCAGGTAATGGCAAATTAAAACCTGCTGGCGGAATTGGTGGAACAATGAAGGAATCCATACAGCGGGCATTTGCTTATATGCAAGCCAATAAAGGCTCTTTTTCAATTACACATGAAACCGATAACTATGATTTTAATGTTGAAGCTATTGATCTTTTAGGAAACAAGCTTCAGCTTGAAATAGGAGTTGCATTTTTTATAGCTGCCTTCTCTGCAATAAGGCATGCATCAGCACGCGCTGGAATGCTTGTGATTGGAGATATGAGCATACAGGGAAATATCAAAGCTGCAAAATCGCTTGTCGAGCTGCTTCAGGTAGCTATGGATAATGGAGCACGATGCGCATTAATACCTGCTGAGAATAAAAGAAGTTTTCTAGAAGTTGATACTGATGTAATAGACAAAATTGATCCAATCTTTTATAATGATGTCAAAACAGCCACATTTAAAGGGCTGGAAGTAATTTAAACTTTTAACCCTTTAATTACATAGATAGTTAATATGCAAAACATTAGTKYGCTATTYCTAATTTCGAACCTTTCCTTATGTTTTCCAAAGCAGTTATTATCTGTAAATTATTGGGATGATGCTGTCCGCCTTTAGATAAGGGCACATCATGATCAACATGATACAAGATGCAACCAGCATCATTGTTTAATCTAGATCTTTCATCATATATCTGCTTGATCTGCTCTTTTTCTATCTCAGTTAGCTCTGGTGTTTGATCAATAATACGCTGCCTCCTTCTCTCGATATAAGTAGCTGATTTGAATCTACCAGTTGCGTGCACATCTTCTGGTAGGGGACAGGTAAGCCCTGAAAAGTCAACTTGAGGTTCCTCTAGTAACCATAAATTTTCTCGTAATTTAATTGAACACCATTGATGATAACGCGAGTCCCCTTTCAGATCGAGCACATCTCGAAATTTAGTTACAACGTAGATAAAGTCATCWCCGATCTTTTCACCTGTCCACTTTGTCCAGCAGCGCGCAAGCAGACGACTATTCCCATTAACCCAGATAAATAAAGTTGGAAGCTCAAGTTCTTCTTCGCCCTTCGCCGGCCTGCGGCTTGCAAAAGTACGATCGCCCACCTTTGTTACAAGGCCTCGATTATTGGATTGGATTAGTCGGAATTTAATAGCCATATAATTAGCAAAGTTGGTTACTCATGATTGCAGCTTATAAGCAGGTTTAGCTGGTTCTAAAATTAGCACTAGCTTAATTTCGCAACTGTTCCCGATGGCCTTTTAGGAAGCTTTCCTGTTCGCGGTTAAATGGTCGAATTAGGTTTGCACCCTTTATTCCCCAGCAGCGTAGTGCTTCTTTTGCAATTTCATGTTCGCAGAGTAGTTCGCCAGTAGGATCAAAACTAATCCAGTAGCGATCAAATAATTTATCAATATGCGGCGATAACATCAGTCCATTTGCACCACTCAGACGCTCATTATTGTTGCTATTTCGCCATGGTTTGATATGGCTAGCTAATAAAAATTCTTGCCTTCTAAGTCCTGTTGCCCGGCAAGCAGGTTCTAACTGTGCAACCCGTTGACGAAATAAACCTTGTCCTAATCTTGCCTTAGTTAAGGCGTCGCGTTCGGTGCTATTAGTCACCTCTTTTAGTTGCTGCATGTCATCAATCAAGGAAAAAGCAGAGCTATTTTCTTCTTGCAAAACGAGCAAATGCACTTGAATAGCAGGATCTGAGTGCTCTTCTATGAGCTTTAGTAATAAGCGGCCTAGTAACTCGCCTAGTTCCGCCAGGTAAATACCTTGATTACCTCTACCTGTGCTGTTGCTGATGGGGCTATAACGTTCAGGAAGAAGAGGTTGTAGTAAATCAAAAAAGTTTTGTGGCACCAGTGCTGAACTTAGAGGCTGCCAATTCACRCGAACSAGCCAGCCTTCTGCRCCCCAATATTCACCTGTRCTGCCAAATTCMRRTGGTTTTKGAGCTGTTAYYGCYWCMTGATCTACTAATCCAATATGACTGATTTTYCCCCTGGCATAACTAAAAACGACATCCCCGCTAACGCAGCGGGTGAGATTGGTGTAACTAACATTATTAGCGCCATTTGCATTTGCTTTTGGTGACCATATGTAACCACCATCTGTTTCCTGCCGGTAGGTCTGCTTGTGGTTAACCCACCAAAAGGCCACAGGAAGAAAGGCTATTACTAATTATTTTAGCTATTTATATCAAAAAGATCTTGTTCCAGCAGTGCTTCTTTACCTCAACCCTTCACAGGCTTCCCCATCGCCGTTTGGTCAGCATCAGTTCATAGGAAGCGAAAATCTCCGAACATTCGCAGTAGATACTAGTAATTAAAAGTTAACCCAATTATCTGAGTATAGCTATGAAAAATTAATTTTACAATAGTATCTCATTTTATTTATCAAAAGAATGCTATTATTCAAGATTTAATGATTTATTAAATTTGAATTAGATATCAATATTTTACCGGAATTCAGGATGACCTCATTTTTATGCGAGAAATTAATGCAGGGCTACTTAGGTCAAAACATGCATAAACAATGTCTCCATCGTATGAACCGCCGGGAGGATTCAGAATCTCTAAGACAAGAGCAGACTTAGGTAAAACTTCTAAGCACTTATCAACAAGAGTATTTTGATCTATTTCCTCAGATTCATTGGCAAAGATTGCAACGAGTTTATGTTGATACAGAGCCTGATCAGGTGGTAGGTCGGCGGGATCTGCGAAATATATTTCTCCGATCCAATCAATGAAAAAACGCAGGTGCGGAGAATGTTCAGCATCCGAATCAAACCCCTCCTCCTCCACAACAACATCAATACCCGTAATTGGGCACTTAAGACTTTTTATCCCTCCACGAATAGCAATTTCTGTAAGCGCGGCTGCCATTGGAATTCCCTTTAAAGCTTTTATACTCTAACAGGCTTTTATTTCTCAGCCAAAACCACTCTTCCTACACCTTCTGTAATCCCAGGGCCGTTGAATGCCGCCAGGCASATGCCATATGCCAAGGCTTTTTAAACGTGCTTCATTTTCAAGGCGTGAATAGGTTTCACGATCACAACCATCGATGTATTGCCAGTAAACAAAAGCAACACCTGCTGCCACCAATGCTTGGTTGATGTTKGTGTTGCCCCTGAGGACCTCAGCCACTGTGCGCCCGTAGCGATCGGTKGCCTTAGKGCGCARTGAAAYCTCAGTKCCKATTKGTAACTCTGCCTGCAATGCCTGGCGRGCATCAWTGCCCAGTACCTGGCTGCTTTCTGGCGCGTCGATACAAGCCAAACGCACTGTGGTTTTGCTTGTGCCGCTGGGAGTAGAAACGCGAATGGTGTCGCCATCACCCACAGAAAGCACCCTGAATTCAGCTGCAGCAACAGGTGCTAAACAGCTAAGCGCGAAAGCAGTTGCAG
>NZ_PXVC01000068.1 GCF_003011125.1 Synechococcus lacustris str. Tous
GTGCATTTATTTGATTCAGCCGGTGCTGGCCCCACCGCAAACCAATTAATTTTGCGAATTCAACCCAATGAAGGGGCTGATTTCAGATTTGAGGTGAAAGCCCCAGGTTCCGGCATGCGCAGCCGACCTGTTGACATGGATTTCTCCTACGACGAATCCTTTGGTGAACCCTCCGATGAGGGTTATGTGCGCTTGCTGGCCGATGCCATGCTCGGCGATCCCACCCTGTTCACCCGYAGCGATGAGGTGGAGGCAGCTTGGAGGCTCTACACCCCATTGGTGGAGTTGATCGAACAGCAGCCTTGGCAATTGCCGGTTTATCCCTATGAAGCCCGCACTTGGGGTCCTGCCGCCGCMGACAGCCTCCTGGCCCGCGATGGTTTGCTCTGGCGGCGCCCCTGATCRGATCTGTTTTTCTAGGCATCATTAAAAACAGAATTATTTCCAAATCAGCTTTTTACCCCTAACCCAATTCCCCTAAAACCATGGCCCCCCAACTAACCCTGCAAGCTCCCTTGGAACTACCACCCCAGGAGGTGCCTGATTATCTGGGTCGCCTTTGGGAGGGTGAACAGGAGCAGGCCAATGGGGCCAGCACTTTCTCGCTAGTGGTTTGGGAACCAGCCTGGATAGAGCAGCAATTAGTGCGTTTAGGCCGCCTAACTGGACCCATCAATGGCCTCGAGCGACCTGAATTGCTCCAAGCMGCCAGGGAGGCCATACCCGTTTGTGGTTTGCCGCCWTCCACCTCACCCCTCGCCCCTGAATTGGCTTGGCAATTGGGGCAATTACCAGGTGATGCCTCAGCGGAAGATCTCAGAGGTCAACAGGTAGATGCAGCGATCAGCCGCCACCAACCGCGCCGCTTGATCACCCTTGCCCCCACCCTTGATGGCCATCGGCCCCTCGAAACCCTTGTGGCGGCCTACTGCCCCCTGCCTGAAGAAGGCCCCATGACGAGTGTGTGCGGCGATGTGGTGGTAATGCGCGGTGGCCTGGGCGCCCTGGAGCATGGCTTGCAGATGGTTAATCCCTTGATTTCAGCCGAATTGCCCTGCTGGGTGTGGTGGAACGGCTGCCTTGATGAGGCACCGCAACTGTTTGAAGCCGTGAGCCAAGCGCCGCGGCGCCTGGTGGTGGATACCGCCATCGGTTCCCCAGCGAGGGCTTTGGAAGTGCTTTGTAGCCGAGCAGCCAGCGGCCAAGCGATCAGCGATTTGAACTGGTATCGCTTGGTTAGTTGGCGCGAAAGCCTTGCCATGGCCTTCGATATGCCTAGCCGCAGGGATGCCCTAGCCCATGTGGTTCAACTCGATATCGATGTGCAAGGTCATCAGCCCGTGCAGGGTTTATTGATGGCGGCCTGGATCGCAGATCGGCTCGGCTGGCAGCTGGAGCACACCTCTAAGGCTGAGGGTGATGGCATTTTGGCCAGCTTCCGCCGGCCCGATGGTGTTCCTGTGCGTTTTCGGCAAATGCCCGTTCCCGTTGGCACACCAAGCACCCATCCAGGCAGCTTGGTTGGTTTGCGGCTGGTTTGTGAGCCAGAGGGTCGCACACCCCTTTGCGTAATTTTGTGCGGCGAAACCGGCGGTTGCATGCGCCTTGAGGCCGGGGGCATGGCCCGGTTGGAATTGGTTGAGGAGGTGGTARCAACAGCGGTGGAATCAGCCCAGAAAGAGGTTTCCCGCACCCTCAGGGGTGGCCACGACAGCACAAATCCGCTGTTGTGTGCTGCCGCACCCCTTGCTGCCAAGCTGCTGCCAAATTGATTTGTGCCACTAATTGGCCCTTCTGATCGCGGCCCCCTGCAGCAGCAGCGGCAAAACCCTGCTCTGCTTGCTCCTGGCGGCTGCGGCCCGCAGCAGGGGCATAGGGCTGCAAACCTTCAAGGTGGGCCCCGATTACCTCGACCCCCAATTGCTGGCTAGCGCCAGTGGTCGCCCCTGCCGCAACCTTGATTTATTGCTTTGCGGTGCCCCATGGGTGCGGCAAAGCTTCCACTGGTGGAGCAACCAGGTRCCCCTCTCCCTGGTGGAGGGGGTGATGGGGCTCTWYGACGGCCGCGGCCCCAGCAGTGAAGGCAGCAGTGCCGCCATTGCCCTTGAACTAAATCTGCCGGTGCTTTTGATGGTGGAAGCCAGTCGCCAGGCTGGGTCCCTCGCKGCTCTTGTGCGGGGCTTTCGCGACCATGAACCCAAATTAAATATTGCTGGGGTGGTGCTCAATGGGGTTTCCACCAGTCGCCATCAGCAATTGCTCCAGGAGGCCATGGGCAGCATCGCCATGCCGGTGCTTGGGGTGATTCCCCGCGATGAAAGCTTGGAATTACCCAGCCGTCATTTAGGCCTGGTGCCCCCTGCAGAGCAGGAGGCTTGGCCGCAACGGCTTAGCCAACTTGGYCAAAAGGCAAGCCAATGGTTGCAGCTGGAAAMGCTTTTGGCGCTGATGGCAAACCCAAATCAAAACACTCTTCAAACTCAAAGCCAAACTAAAAACCCAGCTCAAAACCCCATCAGCTGGTCCCTCGGCACAKTGTTGAGCAAACAMAAAGCCCACCAGCAARCAACTCACCAGAAATCARAGCAACGGCCCTGCGTGGTTATCGCTAGAGACAAGGCCTTTYACTTTTGTTATCCGGAATTACCAGAGTGGCTCGAGGCTTTGGGCTGCCAGGTGCAGTGGTGGGCACCKCTGGAAGATCAAGCGCTTCCCGAGGCTTGTGCTGCCCTTGTGCTGCCAGGGGGCTACCCCGAACTTCAGGCCAAGGAATTAAGCCAATGCAAACGCAGCCTTGGGGCAATCAACCAGCATTGCCGCCTTGGTTTACCGCTCTATGCCGAATGTGGCGGACTGTTGCTGCTCGGCCAGGAGCTCCTMGATGCCGATGGGGAAGCCCATCCCATGGCTGGGGTGCTGCCCTTTCGCGCCCAACGGGGTGCCTTGAGCCTCGGTTACCGAGGGGCCACACCACTGCGGGCTGGTTTGGTGSTCAGGCCAGGTGAACAATTGCAGGGCCATGAATTTCACCGCTGGCAGCTGCAGGARGCCCCCGCTCAAAAAGCTGCTGAGCAGGCTTGGCGGTTGGAAGGTTGGGGGGTGCTGGCTAGGGTTGAGGGATGGACCAACGCCGCTCTTCACGCAAGCTGGCTTCACCTCCACTGGGGTGGATGCCCTTCGATACCCCTTCGGCTGCGGGACGCAGCAGTAGCCGCGAACGCCAAGAGGCAAACGACGCAGAATTAAACCGGCAACGCTTTGCCCCTAARCGCCACCCACTCACCCCAGAGCGTTGGCGTTTGTTAGTGCGCGGCCACGTGCAAGGGGTGGGCTATCGGGCGGCCTGTAAGCGCAGGGCCACGGAACTTGGTTTGGCTGGTTGGGTGCGTAATTGCGCTGATGGCAGCGTTGAAATCCAGGCGGAAGGTGTGCAGCAACACCTGGCTGAACTACGGGTTTGGTGCGAGGCTGGCCCMACGGCCGCCMGGGTGGATTCAGTGCTCACCAGCATGCTTGCCCCCACAGGCGCCGATTGGTTTGAAATTCGCCCCAGCCAAACCAACCCCAGCCAAACCAATGCAAACAAATAAACAGATCTGGCTGCTGCGCCATGGGGCAACCGAGTGGAGCCGCAACGGCCGTCACACGGGCAGCAGCGATATTCCATTGCTGCCAGAGGGGGAAGCGGAAGCCAAAMGGCTTGCACCAATGCTTGCCAACCACCAGTTCAAACAGGTGTGGGTGAGCCCGCTGCAAAGGGCCAGGCGCACCTGTGAGCTAGCAGGGCTTGGCGGGCAGGCGCAAATCAACGAGTTGCTGCGCGAATGGAACTACGGCGCCTATGAGGGCATCACCACGCCTGAAATTCGCCAAACCGTTCCTGGTTGGAGTGTTTGGAGCCATGGCTGCCCTGATGGCGAGGATGCAGCTGCCGTAACCGAACGCTGCAACCGCGTGATTGAAGCGCTGCTGGCAGTTGAGGGAGATGTGGCCCTATTTGCCCATGGTCATATCCTAAGRAGCCTTGCAGGCACTTGGATTGGCCAGGGGGCTGTGGGRGGCAAACACCTGGCCCTTGGCACCGCCACCAGCAGTGTGCTGGGTTTCGAAAGGGAGAATCAGGTATTGATGCGCTGGAATGCCCCATGCCCATAATTCGCACCATCACGGAATTAACCGCCTGCGGTTTGGCGGTGGCCTTRAGTCCGTTGGATATTGCCCTGGTTTTTCTGTTGTTATTGGGGGCAACACCATTCCTGCGCTCGGGCCTATTTAGCCTCGCCTGGTTTTTTTCAAACAGCGCTGCCATTGCCCTATTGCTCACCGTTGGCCGCTCCCTCACCCTTTCGATGGAAAGGGGCAGTGTGCAACAGGTGGGGCTTGATCTATTTGCCGCCGGAGCCCTGCTGGCCTTGGGTATTCGCGAATTRGATCCAAAACCTGAGGGTTATGAAGACCTCTCAGAGGGTTGGATTCATAAGTTGGAAAAAGTGGGCCARCTGCCTTTRCTGGTGATGATGCTGGTGGCACCTTTAACCCTGCTTCTGAGCCCAGATAATTTATTTTTGCTGGCAAAAGGCGCTGCCCTCGTTCAAGGCGGCAAYTACGAAACCAGCAGTGAAATCGGTTTAATCATCTACTTCAGCTTGATCAGCAGTTTGTTTTTATTGCTGCCCATTCTTTTACTGCTTGTGGGMCGCCAGCAGGTTTTACCACTCCTGCAAAAAGGCAAACAATTAATTGAAGATCGCAGCAGCTTGATCCTYGGCGGCTTAAGCCTTGGCCTAGCCGTTTAYCTGGCTTGGCAGGGCTGGACGGGCTTAGGCAATTTTCAAATCATCACTTAGCCATTGGCTCCAGCGCTGCTGYTGCTCAATGGCMAGATCAGCCCGTCCAACTAACCAMACCCGGCGCCTTGCGCGGCTTACGGCCACATAAACGAGTTGACGGCGCACCTCCTCCTGCTGGGGCCAATACACATCAGGGGCAACAAATACATCGCTAAAGCTGCTGCCCTGGCTGCGATGCACCGTGAGCACAGCAGCTGGCCCCACGGCAGCAAAGGCATCACGCARCAGGAAATACTGGCGCCACAACAAACTTCTTTGCTTTCCAGTGGCTGCTTTAGCTCGATTGCGGAGATCGCTAAGGGCTAAATCCAASCGCTGGCGCCCATCACTGCCGGGGGCAGGCGCCAATCGCAATTGCAATTGGGTTTCCCCTGCCTCCACATCAACCCGCAAGGTTTCAATTACTGGCGCATCAGGCAAGCCCAGATCAGCCAGGTCGCAGCGATCGGGTGTTACATCACGCACCACCAATTCCCGGTTKGARCCCAACACCAGATCCGCCTGCTCACTATTGGCTAAGCCTTCCTGGCAGGCGGGAGCCATCACCGCAGCCCGGGTAATCAATACCTCCCCAGGCAACACGGARAGCTGATCGGCCATCTCCCCATGCAAAGCGCGGCGAGCRATCGGCACTAATCGCTCCAGGGTGCGATTAGTGAAACAAAGCAAACGGGCRTGGTCGGGATCAAAATTTTCACTGCTCAAGCGCAAGGCCGCCTGGGCTTCGGCTATCCACTCATCACGGCCAACCACCGYCACCTGGCCCTCGGCAGTGTTGATGGCAGCCAGCAAAGGCGGCTGGCAACTGGGCAGCGCCCCGCTGCGCAATCCACTGGCCAGCTTGAGCACAGGTCCACCGTGGCGCACCACCTCTGTTAGCTGCAGTTGAACAGCCCGTTGCAGGGCAAATACGGCACTGGTGGTTTCACCAACTGGCGGCAACTGGGCGGGATCGCCCACAAACACAAGCCTTGTGCCAAATGGATGGGCGCATTGCAAGGCGATTTCCAAGAGCCTGCTATCCACCATCGACGCCTCATCAAGCAGCACCAAACCGATTTGCTCYARGGCGGTGGCGGTTTGTTCGGTGGGTTCGCAGCTTTCCCGTTCCTCCATGCGGCTGAGCTTGAGGCGCAACAGGCGGTGGATTGTTGAGGGGTACCAGGTGGGCCGTAGTCCCTGGGAATCCAAAGCGGCCCTAAGCACGCCCACGGCCTTATGGGTGGGGGCAGCCACGGTCCAGCAGAARCCCGCCCCATCAGCWATCTCAAGAAAGCGCACCGAGAGGAAGGTTTTACCGGTRCCGGCATAGCCACTGAGCACAAATGGCTCACCGCTGGCCGGTTGGCTTAACCATGCCTTAAATGCTTCAAGGGCTGCTGTTTGTTGGGCGGTTAGAACAAGGCCATCGGAAGTTGTCAGTTCAACCAACCCCCACAAACAAGCCAAAGCGCTGGGCTAGGGCCAGGGGGCTGCCAAGAAAGGCCTCACCCAAAATCGCCACCAGCGGGCCCAACAAACTGCCCACTAACACCTGCGGGCGGCTATGGCCAAGGCTGGTTTTAAGGCTTGCTAAACCTTGGGCTTCCCCGAGGCTATTAAGCCGTTCCGCCATCTTTCCAGCTGCCCTGCGCACGCCGCTGGCGTCGTACATCACCACAAAAGCCACCGTTACGGCAAGGGCAAACAGGGGCGAATCCAAGCCGTTTTCCCAAGCGATTGCCGTTGCCGTTCCAGTTACCAAGGCGGAATGACTGGAGGGCATGCCACCGGTTTCAAGCAACACCGCTGGCCGCCAACGGCCGTGTTGGAGCAATTCAACAAATAATTTTGAAAGCTGGGCCACACCGCAGGCCACGAGCCCCCAGGTGAGGGCGCTGTTATTAAAAAATGCAGCGGCAATTGGGGTTGTCATCGGTCGCGGGCGGTGATGTAGCCCGCCAGAGCGAGCAGGGGCTTCGCTGCTTCACTCCAGGGCTCGAGCACCTGCTGCGCTTCCTGCACCAGGCTATCGGCACGATTTCTCGATGCCTCAAGCCCCAACAGTTTCGGATAGGTGGTTTTATCTGCGGTGAGATCTTTACCGGCGGTTTTACCCAACACTTCACTGCTGGCGGTTAGATCGAGAATGTCGTCGATGATTTGAAAAGCAAGCCCTATGGCACGGGAATAACAACGCAGGGCCGTTAATAAATTCTCTTCAGCCCCAGCGATAATCGCCCCACTTAAAACCGCCGCTTGAAGCAAAGCGCCGGTTTTATGCAAATGAATGTATTCAAGCGTAGCTAAATCAACCTCAACCCCTTCACTGGCTAGATCAACGATTTGGCCGCCAACTAAACCTGGGGCGCCAGCCGCCAAAGACAATTCGCCCACCACCTGCAGCAACCGATCCGCTGGCACCCCAGGGCTGCGCAGGGCAACCATTTCAAAGGCTCTTGTTAGCAGGGCATCACCGGCAAGGATGGCTGTGGCTTCSCCATAAACCTTGTGGTTGGTGGGCCTACCACGGCGCAGGTCGTCGTTATCCATGGCCGGCAGATCATCGTGGATC
Organism: Synechococcus lacustris str. Tous; assembly: GCF_003011125.1. Lineage (GTDB taxonomy): Bacteria > Cyanobacteriota > Cyanobacteriia > PCC-6307 > Cyanobiaceae > Synechococcus_D > Synechococcus_D lacustris. The sequence goes on from NZ_PXVC01000068.1 coordinate 7,405, forward strand.
AGCGACATGGTGTGGATCATCTCCAGGGCGGTGGCCGTTGGCAAAGCCAGRGCTGGATCACCGCCCGCCAATTCGCAACTGGCCAAGCAGAGGATTGGCCGCAGGCGTTTACCACCGGCCAATAGCGAGTAGCGCATGGCCTCCCGCAGGGATTCAGGACGTTCCGGGCCAAGGGCCTGCCCTAGGGCCGCCTCCACCACTTCACGGCCCTGGAGCAGGTATTGCTGAAAATCAAAGCCASCAACCATCACTCCACCACACGCTGCAGYAGTGCAGCCATAGCCTCRGGCAATTCCACCACCAAAGTAACGCTGGCAAATTCGCTCACTTCTGGGCGATTCCARGGGATCGCCCCATGGGCWARCTCAAGGGTATGCATTAAATCCAAACCGGAAAGGCTGCGCAGCTGTTCAGCTGAGGGCCCAGGAAATGATTCCGGCGAAAAAGAGGAAGGGGCGCAAACCATGGGCCCACCAGCGGAGAACATAAAAAAAATATTAAGACGGCGGCGGGTTGTTTYCCTAGGGCTCTTGGTTGGCATCGTTTAGTTCGAGGCGCAAATTCCAGGGTCGCTGAATTCCTCCAGGCCGATTCCACACCCCCACTCCCAGCTCCCTAGCTGTGGTTTCAGCGGCCCCATAGGGCAGGTCATCGCAACGGCCCAGGTAACCGTCATGAACAAAAAGCATGCCGTTTTTCAACATTTCAGGCGCCACATCAAAACCACCGCGGCGCACCACGCCAACAATCCGGTCGTACACATCCCTTGCCCGYAATTCAACCGTTACCGCAGTTCCCACTGGTAATTCACTRGCAAGGGCRGCTTTCGAYTGCTGCGCCCATGGCTGCTGACTCTGCTCCGGCGCATCCACGCAGGCAAGCCGCACCCTTCGATCGCTGCGGCCAAGCCGCACAACAACCACTTGGCCATTTTCAACAGACATCACGGTGCCCTTTTGAAGCGGCAACACTTGCAGCGGCAGGGCTGCCAAAAGCAAAGCAATCAAAGTCCCTGGCATGGCTCAGCTAAAGCATGGCGTTGCGCCCACATCCTCAGCGTATTCAGCAGCAACATCGTTACGGTCATGGGGCCCACACCACCGGGCACCGGCGTGATGGCCCTAGCCAAGGGTTCCACCTCAGCAAATCTCACATCACCGCATAAACCGCCCTCCGGGCGGCGATGGATCCCCACATCCACCACCACCGCCCCTGGGCTCACGTGGTTTGCACCGATCAAACCAGGCTTACCAGCTGCCACCACCAACAGTTCCGCATCGCGGCAAATGCCCTCCAGGTTGAGGCTGCGGGAATGGGCAATCGTTACGGTTGCGTTGGCCTGTTGAAGCATCAACGCCATCGGTTGCCCCACCAAAATGCTGCGGCCCACCACCACCGCTCGCATGCCCTCCAAAGGGAGCTTGGCCTGTTTCAAAAGGGCCATTACCCCGGCGGGAGTGCAACTGCGGGGCCCCACTTCCCCCCGCAGCAGGCGWCCTAAATTGAGTGGGTGCAGGCCATCTGCATCTTTATTGGGATCTAAAACTTGAAGCAATGCCCTGTCGTTTATGGAAGCTGGCACGGGCAATTGCACCAAAATTCCATCAACGGCTGGATTTTTATTTAGTTCATGCAGTTCCAACTCAAGGGCAGCTTGGCTGATATTTGCGGGTAGATGGCTGCCAAAACTTTTGGCACCAATGCGGGCACAGGCCTTTTCCTTATTAGCCACATAAACAGCACTGGCTGGATCATCACCAACCCTCAATACAGCTAAACCTGGGGGCCTACCAGCCTTGGCCAAGCCTGCCGCAATAGCAGCCGCCATGCTGGTTTCAAGCTGGGCCGCCAGCAAGCGGCCATCCAAGCGTTGAGCGGCCATGGCAATTGCAGGAGCTAGCGTCAGTCTGACGTCCGGTGCGTCGGTGTCTTTAGTTCCCCCTCCAGTTCAGCAAAACAAGCTTCCACAGCAATGGCGCACAGCTTGTAAATTCTGGCGCCGTTGGTTGCGCCAGGAAATGCCTTGGCGCCTCAGCAGCCACTGGAGCAAACAAGACGGCGCGCTGCTKCTGCTCAGCTGCATGCTGGTGGGGCTGCTATCGGCCTGGCCCTGGCTGGTGCAGCCCACCCTGCGGCCAGGGGTGCCGGCCCCCTTTGAGGTGCGGGCGCCGCGATCAAGCACCGTTGTTGATAGTGAGGCCCTGCAGCAACGGCGCTCCCAGCTAGGCCCCCGCATTCAGGTGCAAACCACCGATGCAGCAGCCAGCCGGCAATTACAGGAACGGCTTGAGCGCCTATGGCAGGAATTGCTCAGCAGCAGCAGTGGCAACGAAAAGCAATTGGCCCCGGTGAATCTCACCCCCGCAGAGCTGCTGTTCTTAAAGGAATCAAMCCCTGAAAGCTTGCAGATTTGGGGACAACAGCTCAGGCTTGCCCAACAAAAAATGTTGGCCCAAGGGGTAGTTGCAACCCTTGCCCATGGCCAATTGCTYCAGGCCAGCTGGCTGCAATTGGGGGAACTGCCAGAACCGAGCCGCAGCCTTGGCGCAAAACTGATAACTCGCTCCCTGCAGGGCAACAGCAATCTGCGGATCGATAGCAACCTCACCCAGCTGCTGCTCAATGATTTAGTGCAGCAAAATGGMATACCAAAATTTCAAGTGCGGGCCGGTGAAGTAATCACCCGCCGCGGCGAGCCCATTAGCCAAAGGGCCTACGACGTTCTCGATAATTTCGGCCTAATCAGCCGCCGGCCGGCAACGCAACTATTTGTGCAGCGCTGGCTTGAAGCCAGTGTTGGGGCGGCCCTATTGCTGTTGATCTGCCGCCGCTGGAAACCAAACCTTGAGGTATCCCAAGCCCTATTGGTGCTGGGCAGCCT
>NZ_PXVC01000069.1 GCF_003011125.1 Synechococcus lacustris str. Tous
TCACAGCTGGCGAAAACCATGGCGATCCCAGCTGATGCTTTGCTATTCATTAGTGATGCACCAGAAGAATTAAATGCTGCATTCATTAGTGATGCACCAGAAGAATTAAATGCTGCAAAAAAAGCTGGCTACCAAACATGTGGCAGCCAGCGCGCTGGGAACAAAATTATAATTGACAATAACTTGTTTAACGTGGTTACAAGTTTCAGCAGTTTGGAACTTGAACTAGGGAACCAAAAATAACCAACTAACTAACTAACTAACTAAAATCAAAAGAGGCCCAAAGTGAGAGACTTATCGATTGGCAAACAGGCGCCAATGCCCAGGTAAATCGTAAAGAAGGTGCCGAATAAAAAGGCAGCCATTGCCACAGGGCGGCGGAATGGATTCTGGAATTTATTGAAACTTTCGATGAAAGGAATCAACATCAAACCCAGGGGRATCATGGTTTGCAAGGCAATGCCAAGYAATTTATTTGGCACCACCCGCAGGATCTGGAAAACCGGATACAAATACCACTCAGGCAGAATTTCAAGGGGGGTGGCAAATGGATCAGCCTTATCACCAAGCATTGCTGGATCCAGCACTGCAAGGGCAACGATGCAAGCGATCGTGCCAAGGATTACAACTGGGAAGATATAGAGCAGATCGTTTGGCCAAGCTGGCTCACCGTAATAGTTATGRCCCATGCCCTTGGCGAGCTTTGCCCGGAGCTTGGGGTCGGTGAGATCGGGGGCCTTTAGAACATGCATGGTGGGTAGGAGTGATGGAACTAAGAGGTTAATTAACTATAGATAAACCCAAACCAAAATCAAATACTTAAAGGGGACCTGAAATACCTTGCTTACGGATCATCAGGAAGTGGGCAAGCATAAATACTGCAAGCAACCAAGGCAACACGAAGGTGTGCAAGCTGTAGAAACGGGTGAGGGTTGATTGACCAACACTTTCGCCGCCCCGCAGCAGTTCCACCATGAAATCACCAACAACTGGCACGGCAGCAGGAACACCACTAACGATTTTCACAGCCCAGTAGCCCACTTGATCCCAAGGCAGGGAATAGCCGGTAACACCAAATGAAACGGTAATAACAGCCATGGTTACGCCAGTAACCCAGGTGAGTTCCCTAGGACGCTTAAAACCACCGGTTAAATAAACCCTAAATACGTGGAGGATCARCATCAGCACCATCATGCTGGCGCTCCAGCGGTGCACGGAACGGATCAACCAACCGAAACTCACGTCGGTCATTAGGTATTGAACRGAGGTATAGGCCTCAACAACCGTTGGCTTGTAGTAAAAGGTCATGGCAAATCCAGTGGCGAACTGGATCAGGAAGCAAACCAGGGTTATGCCGCCAAGGCAGTAAAAAATGTTTACGTGGGGCGGCACATATTTAGATGAAATGTCGTCAACGATGTCCTGGATYTCCAGGCGTTCGTTGAACCAGTCGTAGACGGGGGAAGGATTCGCCATGCAACGAAGGAGAGTTTGCCCACAGTTGGGTGTGAGTGAGAGTCTATAGACCGCCTTGATACCGCTGTGACCCTGTTAACCCTGGTGCGGGGTGTGCTCTGCCTATTGCTCAGCTTTAGCTGCTGGAGCTTTGCAGCCCAGCCCAGCCAAGCCCTTAGCGATGAACAGGCCCTAGTGGTTGATGTGTGGCGCCTAGTTAATGAGGCCTATGTAGACCCCAGCTTTACAGGGGTGCCCTGGCGCAAGTTGCGCCAAAAAGCGTTGGAAAAATCAATCCAAACCCCCAGCGATGCCTACAGCGCCATCGACGCCATGCTGGCCCCCCTGCAAGACCCTTACACCCGGCTGCTAAGGCCGGAGGCCTATAGCCAGCTGGAAGCAGCCACAAAAGGCAGTGTTAGCGGCGTGGGTTTACAACTTGGCCTGCAGCCCGAGAGCGGCCAGGTGGTGGTAATAGCGCCTGTGGAGGATTCCCCCGCCGCTGAAGCAGGCCTTAGCGACGGCACCCTATTGGTAACAATTAATGGGCAAGCCACTGGGGAACTGGGCCTGGAAGGCAGTGCCGCCCTGCTGCGGGGTAGCCCAGGCAGCAGTGTTCACCTGGAGGTGATCAGCCCTAAGGGTGAAAATCGCAGCCTTGATCTGGAGCGGCGACCGGTGGATCTGAGGCCGGTGCGCAGCAGAAGGCTTAGGGCTGGCGAACACACCTTTGGTTATTTGCGCATTAGTCAATTCAGCGAAACGGTGCCAGAGGCCGTTGCAGAAGCACTTAATGATCTCCAAGCRAAATCAATTGAAGGGCTTGTGCTTGATCTACGCAACAACTCAGGCGGCTTAGTTAGCGCTGGGCTTGCAGTGGCCGACGACCTCTTACCCGGTCAAGTGATTGTTGAAACCCAAGATCGCAACGGCATAAGCGAAAGGCGGCAGGCAAATCCACAAACCATTTACAGCGGGCCGATGGTTACCTTGATCAATGGCGGCACAGCTAGCGCCAGCGAAATCCTCGGCGGTGCCCTACAAGACAATCAACGCTCCGAACTGCTGGGGGCCACCAGCTTTGGCAAAGGGGAAATCCAAACGATGCTGGCCTTGGGCGATGGCAGTGGCCTTGCCGTAACCGTGGCTAGATACCTAACCCCCAATGGCAATCCAATTCAGGGGGTGGGGCTGATGCCTGATCAGCTGCTCAGCGCACCAGAACCCCAAGGCAGCAGCCTCGGCAGTGATGAAGAYCAATGGCTGCAGGCGGCCAGCAGCCAACTGCTGCTGCAACTAAGCCAATGAAAAGGCGCACTTATCACGATCCGCTCCACGGCGAAATCGTGCTGGATAGTGCCGATCCGGCCGARGCGATGGCCATGGCATTAATCGAATCGGCGCCCTTTCAAAGGCTGCGACGCATTCGCCAACTGGGGCCCGCCTATCTCACCTTTCATGGKGCTGAATCAAGCCGTTTCACCCATTCCCTTGGGGTTTTGCAGCTGGCCCGCCGCGCCCTTAAACATCTGGAGCGGCAAACACCATCGCTAGCTCAACAGCGCGGTTTGCTCTACGGAGCAGCCCTGCTTCACGACGTGGGCCACGGCCCCCTGAGCCACAGCGGTGAAGAGATGTTTGGCCTGCACCATGAAACTTGGTCGGCCCGTTTGATCCGCCAGCAAAAAAGCTTGAGGSAGCCCCTTGATGGTTGGTTGCCAGGMAATAGCGAAGCGGTGGCGCAACTGTTGGAGAGGGGAATTGCCCCCAATCCAGCCATCGCTGCACTAGTGAGCAGCCAACTCGATTGCGATCGCCTCGACTACATCCGCCGTGATAGCTACAGCACTGGCACCGCCTATGGACAGCTCGACCTTTCGCGCCTTATCGGCGCTTTAGTGATCGCCCCCGATGGCCAACTTGCAATTCATCCGCGCGGCCGCACTGCAGTTGAACATTATTTAGTTGTGCGTAGTTTGATGTATGGCAGTGTATATAACCACCGCCTCAATATTGTTTGCAACTGGTTGCTGCAGCAAATTATTGTGCAAGCACGGCGGCTAGGACCAAACAAAATCTTTGCTGATTCAGTGATGAATCAATGGCTCTGGCATATCGAAGATCTAGATAGTGATACTTATCTAGCTAATGATGATTTGCGCACTGGCTATCACTTAATTCGCTGGCGGGAAGAGGGGCCARCACCATTGCGAGAGCTTTGTGAAAGGTTGCTAGAGCGGCGCCTATTAAAGGCMACAGATGTGCGCCAGCTCAATAGTGGTGAAAGGCTAGAAGCCCTTGCCCTAGCTCAGAGGTTAAGCATCAGCGCTGGCCTAGATCCTGAAATCTGCTGTGGGCTTCGGGAAACACGCACCACTGGCTACAAGCCCTATGTGGGTGGATTACGGCTCTGGAATGGCGAACAGCTCCAGGCCCTAGAACAGGTGTCGCCCCTAGTGGAAAGCCTCAGCCATCCCCAGGAATTGGCCTGGTTGCTCCATCCCCGAGAAATTAGCCAGGCATTGCGGCTTCGCCTCGCGGCAATAGGCCCTCAGCCTTAAGCACTGCACTCACATCATCAAAATCTTCCCAGCGATGGTGCGCTATCTGGCGCTGCTCCAACCAATGGCATAGGGGTGCGCGGGCAAAAACCAGATCTGCCACCTGGGCCATMCCCAAATCTGTAATCGAATCACCAATAACCACACTGGAACCCTGGCCATAGCGAGCTATCACAGCGGCTTTTGCTACCAATTCATCAGAGCTAAAAAATTCACTATGAAATTGCAAACCATCGAGTGAATTGAAGCTAACTTCAGCTGCCACTAGATGTTTAAAGCGATGGCGATGGGGAGCCATCAGCTTGTTTACCAATGGCACTAACCCAGCCGACACAAGTACAAATGGCAAACCAGCGCTTTCCAATTCAGCCAAAAAAGGTAGAAATCCWGGCCTRGGTTCAAATTGAGCCATATGGCTAACCATTTGCTCAAGATCTGATGGCGCTAAGGCTGCTGCCAACAGYTCCATGCTTTGGCGCAAATTGATCTCAAAATTAAACAGCTGAGCTTTTAGTGGGCCCCACACCTCAGGGGCCACTGCGGCGGCAACGGCATCAAAGGTGTCTTCTGTGGTGATAGTGCCATCAAAATCACAAAACACCGTGGCAATCGCAGCAGCCATGGGTAAGCAGCAATATGTTCAGCCCTAGCTTGCAACACCCAGATGGTGGCTCGATTCATAGCTGCGCCCTCCCCTGGTTGGCCCCATCGCCTGGAGATGGGTGAATGGCAAGCGGGCCAKTGCCCGCAAGCAAGCCTTAACCAAGCCCTTGGCATAGACGCCCCCACMGGGMTAGTTGAACTGCACTGCGGCGAATGGCCCCTTGATATTGGGGCCCTAAGGGGAATGCAACAACGGCTCAGCAACCAAGGCCAGCCATTGCAACGGCTCATAACCAATAGCGCCACAACCTTGGTGGCAGCCAAAGCACTGGGGATTAATTGCGAAGTAATGGCGGCGCCGCTTGAAAGCCCTAARGCGCTGGAGGYTGAACTGYTAGTACATCGCGGCACCCTCAGGGCTGGTGATCACTTGGAAAGTGAAGGCAGTGTGCTGGTGCTKGGGGATGTGAACCCAGGGGCRAGAATCAGCGCAGCTAACCATGTTTTGGTGTGGGGAAGGCTGCGGGGTATCGCCCATGCCGGCTGCTACGGCAACAGCGAGGGKCGCATTATTGCKCTGCAATTAAGGCCCCTGCAATTGCGCATTGCCGATGCGATAGCCCGGGGGCCAGAGGAGYTRCCACCGGATGGCCTATGCGAACAAGCTGAATTAATAAATGGCGAAATTCGGATTAACCCAGCGGCAGCAACTCTGCCAGCGCTCTAATAGGAAAACTAACGCTGGATTAATCCAAAACCGCCAAGYAAACCAGCAATTGCCATGAAATAGAGCGGTGATATGCGCGTAAAAAGCATTAAGCCGCACACCAAAAAGGAAACAACATAGGCAAGCCAATGGTGATCAGCGGTGCGTAAAACGGTAAGGCCCACAGAGAARAGGATGCCCAAGGTGATTGGTCMCAAACCGCGCTCGAAAGCAATCCGAAAAGGTGAATCCTTAAAYTTTCCCCAGCTCAAGGCAGCCGCAACCATCAAGAGGGTGGAAGGCAATAAAACWGCGATTTCAGCYGCCAAACCGGTTAGCACCCCCCATAAAACTCCATGGCGCAAACCAGCACCTAAACCAAGCAAACCCACAATCATTGAACTAGGGCCAGGGGMCGCCTCCGCTAAGGCATAAAGATCAGCAAATTGRTTATTAGTTATCCAATGGTAKGTGTCTACAGATARATGCTGGTACTCCTGAAGCAAAGTATTACCACCACCCAAGGAAAAAAGAGACAATCCTAAAAAAGTTTTGATCACCTGCCATAGCGTATCTAAACCAGTCATCGGTTTTCAGCCTGGGATTTGCRCGGCTTCGGCCAATACAAAGCCATCGCCATRGGGCCGCCAACCAAAACCACAGGTATCAACTTAAAATTAGCAACCTGCAAAGCAAGAAAGGTAAGAATTGCGATTAAAATCGCCAAAGGATCTCTCCAATATTCATGTAAAATTTTAAAACCCATTGAAAGTGCCATCCCAGCAGCGGCTGCWACCACGCCAGTGAGCACATGATCTACGGCGGGCAGAGCATGGCTGCGAAAATAAACCAAACCCAGCAACATTAAAATACTAAATGGCACTAAAAGCATGCCTGCTATGGCTGCCATCGCTCCAATAAAACCTTTAAAAAGGGYGCCGATATAAACGGCCATATTGATTTGATTAGGGCCGGGAAATAAGCGAGCAACAGTTAAGCCAGTAAGAAAAGCTTCATTGCTCATCCAGCGGCGTTGTTCCACAACTATTCGTTGGCTCCAGGCAGAAAGCCCACCGCCAAAAGCAGATARTGCCACCTGAAGCATGCCAAAAAACAAAGCCTTGGGGCTTGGGCTAGGAGCAGGCATTAATCGTGAATGAAGTTTGGATCTGGCGGCAATTCACCATGGTTGTGCATGCTGGGATCAAGGGGATCTGGAGCACTGTATTTACTCGCCTGCTTCCAATCAAAGCTAAAGCATTCAACACAACGGGCTAMMACCTCTGGCGCATCTGTTTCAATACCTAATTCACGGCGGATATCAAAGGCGCTGCGATCAATATTCATCGAGCCGATCAAGGCCTTTAATTGATCAATTATAATCAGCTTTGCRTGGAGTTTTAAATGTTTCTGGCGCCTCACTTTTACCCCAGCGCTYTCCAATAGCCTKAGGCTAGAAAAAGTATCAAAAATATCCCAATCAGAGATACCATGCTTACCGCCACATAATATTCTCACCTTCACCCCCCTGTTACTTGCTGCCACAAGCCGCTCCAAAATAACTGAATCAACAAATTTTGGATGYTGCACCCAAATGCGTTGCTGAGCCGAATCAATAAGCCTTGCCATTTGACCGCGGCTATGGAAACTGCTCCAAACCAAGCCCACGTTCAAATCAGGYGCGAAGAAAGCTCGCTGCCAATCGGCTTCAAAACCAGCAATAACTTGATCTATGGCAGCTTGCGCATAGGTTATTATTCCATAATCACGGGTTTCAGTAAAATATTTATCCGAAAGGTTAAATGTAGAAATTAGCGCCGCAGAATTATCAACAACAATTGATTTTTCATGGGTTACGGCAAAGGCATCACTGCTCCAGGCAACTTCAATRCCCCATGCCTGAAGCCTTTCAAAGGCCGAATCATTCCAGCGATCACCGCCAGAGGTGTGCGGATTCAGCATTACCCGCACCTTTACKCCGCGGGCATGGGCCTGTTGCAGTGAAAGTTCAATCGCCTCRGATTCCAGCTTGAAYTGCTTRAGCCGCAACTCATGGCTGGCGCCAGCGATGAATTCCTGCAGGGCTGCAACCCCATCCTCAGGCATAACCAGGAGGGTTTGATGGTGTTTGAGGCTTGTGATTCCACTCACCATTGGCCAACCGTTCCACCTACTGCACCAAGCTTGTACCAAATAAARGGCTTTGGCAGTATTTTGMTCARATCTGTTTCACTGGCCATTAAATGGCTGGTGCCCAATAAGTGACAGCCCCTTCCCAACACACAATCCTGATCTGTTCTGGCAAAGGGGGAGTTGGCAAAACAACCCTCACCGCAAATCTGGGAATTGCCCTTGCCTCCCAGGGGGTGCGCACGGCAGTTCTCGATGCTGATTTTGGCCTGCGCAACCTGGATCTATTACTTGGGCTTGAAAACAGGATMGTTTTTACAGCCCAAGAGGTGCTCGCTGGTAGCTGCCGGCTTGAGCAAGCRATGGTTAAACATAAACAGGAACCAAATTTATCGCTATTGCCAGCTGGAAATCCACGCATGCTGGATTGGCTAAAACCAGAGGACATGCAAAAAATAGTTGAGATGATAAAACCACATTTYGATGTGATTTTAATTGATGCCCCTGCGGGCATTGAAGATGGCTTTAAAAATGCCGCTGCCGCAGCAGAGGAAGCAATAATCGTTACCACACCAGAAGTTTCAGCTGTTCGTGATGCAGATCGGGTAATTGGTTTACTCAATACCCGCGGCATTAATCCAATTCAATTAGTATTAAATAGAGTGAGGCCAAAGATGATGGCAAATCAGGAGATGCTGGGGATTTCAGATGTTACGGATATTTTGGCTTTACCTTTAATTGGATTGGTATTAGAAGATGAACAGGTGATTGTTAGCACTAACCGAGGCGAACCACTCACCTTAGGTAATGGCAAATCACCGGCTGCAATTGCCTATCGCAATGTAGCCAAAAGGTTAATGGGAGAGCAAATTCCCCTGCCAGATCCAAACCAGTTAMAWAAGGGCCTGCGGGCAAAAGTAAGGCAATTAATGCAAACCAAAATCTTCTGAAGCCATGACATTACTCGACCTAATCGATAAGCTTCTGGGCCGCCAACAGGCCAGTGCCACCACAGCAAAACATCGCCTGCAATTGGTTTTAGCCCATGATCGCAGCGATTTAAATCCYGAGCTGCTGCAAAGAATGCGAAAGGAAATCCTTGAAGTAGTRAGYAAATATGTGGAGCTAGATCTCGATGGCGGCGACGTTACCCTTGAAACGGAAGATCGCAGCACTGCGCTTGTTGCCAACCTACCCATCCGCAGGGTAAAGGAAGCCGCACTGCAGAGCCTCAACCTTAATGGGCCAGCTTTAGAAGCTRAGCCTCAAAGTGATGCTATAGAATGAGCTGATTGCCGGCTTAGCTCAGCGGTAGAGCAGCGCTTTTGTARAGCGAAGGTCATCGGTTCAAATCCGTTAGCCGGCTTAAAAGAAAACAACTAAATAAATTGAGMTCGCACGTTAAATTYAACYGCGGCGGCTATGRTATCTGCCAAGAACTAATGCGATCAATATAGCAACATAYAATTGACCACCCAATGTGATCAACAAAGCTCCGATCTGAGCCAAYGGATAGTCTTGATTAACAACAGAACTTCCTAAAGTTGTGAGGTACCCAAAAGCAGCAATATTTAAAATAGCTGTAGGATTYTGAGGCAGAGGAACGAAAGCAACGGGTTGAAAATAAAAAATAGTATTAAGTAAAACACCCCCAACAAAGCCAAGCATAAGGTATCCGGCACCAGCACCCATAACCACAGAMGTGGTTACAAAAGGCTCACGAATCAAAGACTTAATTAATCTAATTAATAACAGTCCAAAGAAAAAGAACCAAAGCGTGAAACGAAGAAGGCTAAGGGCCGGCTGATTAAGAGCAAAAAAACCGTCCACATACGAAACGGTATAACTCAAATCCAAGATAAACCATATTAATTCCACAACAAAAGCAGAGGCCCCCAGAAAATACATGAAAAGCCGTCCTTTTCTAAGGTTTGAAACTTTGCCCAAAAAGAAAAGAACATATAATTCTAAAACCAATGCCGAAGCACTTAAAACAAGTGGATAACTAAAGCCAAGGGGAATGATGCATATAATAAAAACCTCTAAGAATAGAAGAAAGCGATAGGCCACATGGCGCTTACGGATTCGCTTGATATCCCCAAAATGCCGATCCATACAGCACTAACACAATCTATATATTATAGTAAACATGTAAAGGCGGTATGGCTAAAAATGGCTGAAAAACTAATCCTAATAAGCTCCGATGATCTAAGCCAGGCCTCGCTGCTAAGCGAAGCCTTAACCAAACTACATAACACAGGTGATCCGATTGATCTCACAGGGGAGGGCTTGATCAAAAC
>NZ_PXVC01000007.1 GCF_003011125.1 Synechococcus lacustris str. Tous
ACCGCTCCTTGATCCGCAACGACAGAGGGGCGGGCATCGCTGGAGCTCCAGACCGTGATCGGAGCCCTGTTGTCGCGTCCTGAGACCCGCCTATCTAGTTGGCGCGACCCGCCTACCTAATTGTCGTCAAACACCTGCCATTGAGTTGTTATTGGCCGCTGGTGCCCGATGCCTYGGCACTACTTGGCTTGATGAATTCGCCTTTGGTTTGGCTGGTGAGAATCCCTGGGGTGGAACACCTCCAAACCCGAAGGCCCCGGGCAGAATTCCCGGGGGCTCAAGCAGTGGCAGTGCTGCAGCCGTGGCACTTGGTGAGGTTCACATAGCCCTTGGCACTGATACGGCTGGTTCAATTCGCGCCCCTGCTAGTTGGTGTGGCTTATGGGGAATGCGTCCTAGCCACGGCTTGATATCCACAGAATTGGTGGCACCTCTAGCGCCAAGCCTCGACACGGTGGGCCTCTTCGCCTCATCGTTTGAGCTACTGCGAAAAGGGATGTTTACCTTGCTTCAGCTARGCAATCCAGTTGCTGAAACAACTGCTATTCGCGCAATTGCTTGGATTCCTGAACTATGGGAGCTGGCTGATCCAGCAGTGGCGGCACCATTAAAAGAAAAATGCCAGCACTTGGCTAGCCGTTTGGGATTAACACTTCAGGAATGGCCCTTAGCGGTGTTGAACCTCTCGAGTACAGAGCAATTAAAAAACCTGTTGGAGGCAGTGCAATGGGCTGAAATTGAATCGAGCCTCTCCCATTTGCCACCTCAGTTGCCTGTTGGCACAACATTTGCGCGTAATTGCTCTTTGGTAGCAAACCGCGATCGCAATCTCTTGGCTTCCGCCCAAATAGATCGCCTCAATTTGCAAAAAAGGTTGCACCATCTATTAGCACCCAATTCCAGCAGTGATGCCCCTGCTCTGTTGTTGATGCCTTGCACACCAACAGTTGCCCCCCTACGCAATAGTCTTGGTTCTGATCGCAGCAACAGCAATGTGATTCACCGCTTGCTGCAACTTGGAGCCCTTGCCAGCATTGGTGGGCTACCGCAACTGTGTTGGCCAGGGAGCCTTGATAATATTGAAGGCCTACCTGTTGGTTTAGGCTTAATCACCCATTCAGGCGGTGATCAATTGCTACTAAATTTGCCCATATCYTRATAATGGATTAGTTTAAAGTGATTRATTTTYWGCCTATGTCTATTCCCCCCCTGCATCCAAATGAGGCCACTGCAAGGTTGGAATGTCTTTCCACCGAGGAATTAAGTGCTGAGTGTTGCGCAATTCTTGAGCGTATTCCAGGTGCTGGCCTCAAGGGTTCTGGTTTTCCAGCAAATGTGCTTGGTCAACTTATGCACAGCCCTGAACTACTTGCCCGATTTCTTGATTGGTGGGTTACCAGTAAAAGTGCAATGGCTTTTGCTGAACGCCAACAAGAATTGGTGATTTTGCGAATTGGTTGCTTATATGCAAGCGATTATGTGTGGAAGCATCATGTACCTGTTGCCTGTGAGTTTGGGGTAAGCAATGATGAGATCGATGCTGTGCGTAACGGAAATTTTGATTTTTTYACTGGCTTAGATAGAGCCCTATTGTGCTTTGCGGAAGCTATGGTTGTTGATAGAACCATATCTGCYGAACTGTGGACAACTTATTCTGCCCAGATAAGTGCTCAACAAGTAATAGATTTAATTTCCTTGGTTTCACAATACGTGTTRTTCGCTTTAACCAATAATGTCTTGCAAGTTCCCCTAGAGGAGCCGTTTATCAATGCTCCAAGCCTTATGCCGTAGGGAGAATTGAATTCACATGGAATCTGGACAACTCGCCTAGTGCTTGCGGGGATTTCAAATGCCGAGATGGATTCTCTTGCAAGCACACTTCGATCAGACCGTTTRCAGGTTGATGTGTTACATGTTGATCTTGCAGATGAATGCTCAATAGCAGCACTTGTTGAAAAATCAAATGAAGCTGAGCGGGTACTCGCCTTGGAAACAGTTCCCCATGGGGTACGTATTAATTTGATCTCACCAGGGCCAACTGAATCTGAGATGATGCGCAAATTAATTGCTGATCATCCAAATATAGCCAATTTAGCTGATGGAAACCTTGAATCCTTTCGACCGCCAATACCTGATGCCCATGTGGGCCAACCAGATCAGGTGGCAGCAGCTGCAGCATTTTTACTTTCGCCAGATTCATCACATATATCCTTTCACGATCTTTATTTAGATGGCRGTGAAACTTTGGGTATCTAACCAAAACAACACAAAAACAMCCTGGATCTTAGAAGCGTGCCATTGCAGCAATCTTAGTTAGCTTTTCCTTATCTAGTCCATCAAGTTCAGATAACTTGAGYAGTTCATCTTTTACTAGCCGGGCGAACACAAACAATATTCCTTCTGGCCTAAAATCAAAACGGCCCTCGATGGTGTGACGTTGAATACTTAAATAATCATGAAGTGCCCAAATGGTTTCAGCCGTATCTAGCTGCTCAGATTTAGAGCGTACAGATTTAATCAGTTGATCTATAGACCTCGCATAGGCCTGATCAAAAGCGCTTTTAGCGATGGTTTGTTCGCTGGTTGTCCAGCCYTCTAAAACAGTGTCAACCATATTTTGAAAATTAATTTAAAAGATCCTAATTGAGTTMTCCGCTGATCGCGAGCTCTTTCGATCTACAACGGGCAGCGGGAAGCTCAAACCAGGCAAGTGAGGGATTGATGTGGTGTTCCCTATGATACCCGAAGTGGTAGCAGGCCAACAGTGATAGCAAAGSTGGTAGTTCTAGGCTTTGAGCTTGTTGTTTGGCCTCGCCAGCCCCTTGGTGGCGATGGGGCAAATAAGTACCAAATATAAACAATTGCATAGAGCTTAAAAGTAGCGGAACAATGCAAAAAATAAACACATTTAGCATTGCTGATGGGGTMACACTTTTAAATGCAAACCATAGCAAGCCCCAACTACACAAAAGCATTACCATTTGTGTTAAACTTAAGTATCCAGTCATGAACTTAAAGTACCAACTTAAAATTCCTYTATTATTTGCCGAGGAAAAATCTGGATCCAATTCAGTGGCTTGATGTTTATGGTGAAGATTATGGTTTTTACTGCAATTACTAAATGGTARAAAAGCATATAGTGCCAATGAAATAGAGCCTAATGTGTTATTTAGTTTCAGATTCGATCTGCACAAAACAGWGTGCATTGCATCATGGGCAATAATAAATAGCCCAGTTTGAAGAAATGTTCTAAAAAAAACTGCAATCAACACAWATAGAATTGGTGTTGATTGCAGATTGAATGAAAGGACACTAAGAAAAGAAGTTATCCACAAGCTGGCAATAACAACTGCTGGTAGCATTAACGAGCAAACTTTAGAAGTTCAGCTGGAGATGCAAGTAAATCAATAGCAACAAAATAGATTTTGCCATTTGGGTCTAGAAGAAATCTCCAGGCAACATTCATACCAACGCCAGCACCAAACCATGGGGTTTGCACKGTTCCAGTTACTTTTACCTGTGTRAAACCATCATCAGCKGGCTCAGCTTTGCCGCGCTCGGGAAGCAGTTTTAAATTCTGACAATCTTCCCTGAAAAAGCGGAGGATATTATCTGAGCCAACTATTGGCTTTTTGAATGGTGGCTGRAGAGCACCATCTGGCAGGAATAATTGAATTAAATTATCAAAATCGTTAGCATTGAGCAGCTCTATGTAACTCAATACTGTTTGGTTGTCTACTCCTTCAATAGAAACCTTCTCACGAAGCTGGGCTGGGGTTGGAGGTGCCACAGGCTCGCTGATTATTTGAGCACCCTCGCGCTTGGGATCAAAGCCCATGTCAACAACAAAATTACGGAGCAATGTGATTTGCTGACCGCTACTCACGGTTTTAACTGAGCTCAAAACGGCTAAGGCGTTTGCTGATAGTTGATAACCTTCAGGAATTGGAGCAACAGTACCCTCTGCCATCCATTCCCCAAGGGTGTACCAAAAGCCAAGTTTGATATTTACAGACCAATTTGAATAGGTGCGACAAATAGCTGTATCTGAACGATTGGCTAGGTCGCACATTGCTTGGCTTTGGGCTGGAAARCTCATTGCCTTGATTTCCGCCAGGGTGCGCTCTGCAAACTGCATGCTTGCTGCGCCCAGGGCTGCCACTGTGATTGTTTTGCCCATCTCTAGATAGGCATACCAAATGAGGGCCAGTTGATCTTCGGCGCTAAGCAGCTCGAAGCGAGCTGTGATAGCAGGAACCACGTCTGCRGTAAGGGTTTCAGGGAAAATCTGTGACGCCTTCTCAATCGTGAACATGAGCGAACGGCCTTTTGTTAAGGATTGTTTCAACAGTGTAGCACGCCCTGGGGGTGCTACACCRATTGTGRGCTTAGGTGGCTACACAGTTGTTAATTTATAGGTTCTAGATGAAAATTTTATATCYGCTACAAGTTCTTTTAGTTCGTTTGCATCAATTTCTAGATCTTTTACATTTATTAGCTCTGGATTTCTAAATCCAGTTGCTATGGCCATTTCTTCAAAATCCCTCCAGTAGAGGGCTCCTCCAAGGCATTCGCTGTAAAGCACAGGATGGCTACTAATTTCCTGTGKAAGCTGCTGATCCGAGTATACATCAGCAAAATAAAAAGTTCCGGTAGGTTTAAGTAAATGCTTTATTCCTTTTAGCACTGCGGGCTTGTTTGTTGAAAGGTTTAGCACACAGTTGCTTACAATTAAGTCAAAGCTGCTTTTTCCCAAACCAAGTTCGGTTAATTCTTCAATTCTTCCTTCAATAAATTCAACGTTTGCATAACCAAATTGTTCAGCGTGATATTCTTTATATTTTTGGGCTATTTCCAATTGTTCTTTCGTCATATCAACGCCTACAACATTTCCCTTGGAGCCAACTAACTGTGCCAATATGTACACATCTCTACCAGCTCCACTTCCAAGATCTAGAACCCTAAAACCCTCTATTAATTCCGGACATACAAGCCCGCAACCGTAGTATCGCTTGCAAACCTCTGGATGAACCTTTGCTAGCAGCTGTTTTAGGGAGTTTGAAATTGCATTTGCATCGCAGCAGGCACTGGTTTTTAAATCAGCGCTGCTCTTGAGTTCCTTGCCGTAATAGGCCTTAACAACATCTTCCATTGCTAGATCCGATCTACGCCTATTATAGACTTTCATRGGGATATGAGAGCTTCTTTTTTTAAWTCCTATGGAATATATTGTYGTTTGCCTTGCAGCACTACTTGCATCGGCGTTAACCCTGTTTTCAGGTTTTGGTTTAGGCACCTTGTTGATGCCAGTGGTTGCTATTTTTTTTCCATTAAATCTTGCAATTGCAATTACTGCGATTGTTCACCTGTTAAATAATTTGTTTAAGTTTGCACTGGTTGGATCACAAGCAAACCGTGCTGTAGTATTGAAATTTGGCATTCCCGCCCTTTTAGCAGCCTTTATCGGCGCCGGTTTGCTTAACATTTTTGCATCGGTTAAACCAATTTACAAATATTTTTTCTTTGGTTCGGAATTTCAAATAACTTTGATTAATCTAAGTGTTGGCTTCTTGATCCTGATTTTCTTGTTTMTTGATTTTTCTAAATCATTTAAATCAATCGCCCTGCCAWTGCGATGGYTACCTGTTGGCGGCATTGTGACTGGTTTTTTGGGAGGATTTTCTGGTCACCAAGGTGCCTTCAGAAGTATGTTTCTATTAAACYTAAATCTATCAAAAGAAGCATTTATATCAACAGGTGTTGTGATTGCTGTTATGGTTGATATTGCAAGGCTTTTTGTATACGGTGTTGGTTTTTACCAGCAATCGTTTGCCGTGGATTGGAGTTTAACTGCCGCAGCCTCAWTGTCTGCTTTTATTGGTGCATTTCTTGCTGTTAAGTGGCTAAAAAARGTYACYTACGCGTCGATTAGGATTACTATTTCTGTAATGTTATTTGTTGTTTCCATCGGTTTGATTAGTGGCTTGATTTAAGTTGGTTTTCTAGCGATAACAGAAAAAAATGGATCTCCTTTGCCTGCAAACCATTTTAGTGGGCCGGTATCTATGGTTTCTTTGCTAACTAGTTCTTCTATATGCCAACCTTGATGCCTTACTACTTTTGAGATTAGATTTAATCTTTCCCTGTCGCTTGATTCAAGCCATGCTAATGGCGCTTTGCTGGAGAACATTCTATTTGAAAAGCTCACAATTAATATTCCCCCTGGTTTAACAACTCTAAATAATTCTGATGCTACAGCCTCTGGTTTTTGTAAGTACTGCCAACCTGCAACAATTAATCCAGTGTCTACTTGGCAATCTGCTAAAGGTAGGTGTTGATTTACATTTAAATTCTGCAGCCAATAGCTACTCAGTTGCTTATTGGCTTTTAATTCCTGTTCATTTAAGCCATGGCCAATAACTTCTTTATAGTTGTTGCTTGCTGGAAGATGGCTTACCCAACTGCTCATTAAATCTAATATTATTGAACCTGCTTCAATCCTATCACTATAAAGATTAGTTAGCTCCTTGCGAAAACCCCCATCGAGATGTTGAACAAATCTTGGCATTGAATAAAATAATTCATCATTGTTTTCATCCTGTTTAACTCGTTGTTGATTGTTGAGAACAGAAATGAATTCTACCGGTGTGTTCACCAATACCTTTGCTTGTTGCACCGCTATTATGGATGTTTATTGTTGCGATTGCGTGCTCGATTATCCAGCTTTGCAAATTGCTATCCCCACTGCTGAGGAGCTCCTGTTGCTTGAGCAAAAGGCCCGTGTCAATGGCAGCGGTTTGAATCCTAACGATTTGCTTGGTTCTTGGTATCTCGAGCGTGTGTGGTCTAAAGGTAGTAAATCTCCGTCAACCTTTGCTGCTGGTTTGCTGAAGAATCTTAGTGCTTGCCTGCGCTTAACTATTGATACAAATCAATTTCAAATTATTAATTCTGTAAGCATTGGGTCTTTACAACTGAGCTTTGTTGGCGAAGCCTTTCTAAATGGTGTAAGGCCAATTTTGTTTTTTACCTTCCAGTATGTTTCTGTTTCCTTGGGCTCACTTGTGATATTCAAACGTAATCTACCCCAACCCCCATCCCGAAAAATGCCATTTTTTGCCCTCATAGCTCGCAACAGCAATGGTTGGTTGGCTGCCCGTGGTAGAGGCGGTGGACTTGCATTATGGATTTTAAAAGCAGATACTGMTGTTTAATTATATTCACCAGGAATAGTATTTTTATGAACCGTTACCCGATCGAATTTTTGMCCTGATATTCTTAAAAGTTCATCGCCTGAAAACTCAAGCCCATATCTTTTGCCAAKCAATGCAACRTCATCAGCSGTTGATGCAGAAAGCACYAATTTTTTAATTTCTTCATCTTGTTGTAGTAGTGCCATGAATGCCTTAAGATCAACAAGGGACATGGYGCAAAAAYYTCAATTGAGTTATGATTGCATAGTTTGGCTTSATTTCGCTACAATCCCMCTTTACTAATCTGCTMTTKAATGAATTTTTTAATTAATTGCATCATCTTATTCTCGTTGAGTTTATTCCAGCTTGTAGGTCCTGAACCMACTGATTTGGGAGTTCACAATGCTGAATTRTCCCCCTGTGCCTCACCGGCCCATTGCGCMAGGGCRAATTGGTCTGTTGCTCAACCATCGGATGTTCTTAATAAATTGGTTCCATTGTTAGAAAAAATGCCACGCACTSAATTGGTAGAGCAGGAAAATGGCTATATTCATGCAACGGTTAGCAGTGCYTTWTTTGGCTTTGTAGATGATCTRGARCTTTATGCAGATCCTATCCGCGGATTYTTGCAGGCCCGCTCTGTTTCTAGGCTTGGTGATTCTGATTTAGGTGTTAATGCCAAACGWTTAACTGAGATCCATGCACTTATCCCCTCAATTTAAGGATTTATAGCTTCCTTAAGCCAWCCATTTTCTGCTTTCCAACAGAATCTTCTGTGGGGGGTAGCAGTTAATTCCAGCARTTCAACCATCTCACAGTTAACACGGATAAGCTCAAAATTATCTGGAGGAGGGGTTTCTTCAGGCACCTGGAGCGGAAAATTGCTTTTTGAATYTAAGGACAATCCCGGCGCTGGCCAAAACCATGATGCTTTTGCTTTCGCTGAGAGCTTTTGCCAGTGCTGCTGAACGGCTTYCTTTTCTCTCTCTGCAGTTAGAAATGTATTGATTCCCCGAAATCTAAATTGGCTTTTTGCCTTTGGSAGYAGCCAACAAATTTCAATCCTTGGGTTCTCTTGAATTTCGATTGATTTTTCACTCCTTCTATCGGTTACSAGGTCTAGTTCACTTGCCCCGTGCCAWCCCCTAAAAACAACGGTWCGCACCCTGGGGCTGCCATCGGTTGCTGTTGTGGCCAAYTGAACCCAGTTTTTAGAMATWGAATTTTTTTCCTTAGCCTGGGCAGCACGTAAAACCTGCCTCCAGGCTGGTATKTGGTTTTCCAACGCCCTAAGCGATCTCAAGCCATAATGTAACGGTTCGTTAAGTTATCGGCCRTGACCCTTGGTGAGGTTTTTCTCGARTCCCTGAGCACCGGYGTTATCACAGAACAAGAAATYGATTGGTTGGCGGCTCAGCAAAAYCGCTTTAAYCGCGATGAAGAGGCAACRGCCCTAAAACTTGGCAGGCTTCTCGATTCCGGCGCCATCAATCTTGGTTGCCGAATTCCTTCTCAACTCCTCAGGCAMAAACTTGTTTTAAACGATTGGATCGAACCGCTCGGTCGCAGGCGTCACCACAAGGCAATCGCTGCCTAGCCACCAACCAGCTTATTGAAACGTTACAGTTTRTTTACAAAAGTCAACACWCAGCCATGGAYGTTTCCCCCGCCGCTGCCATTGCAGTGCTTCTRATTGGWGCCTGGATTGTTGGRGCGCTSGCYCARCCAGACATGCCYAGCGATTGAGATCGCTTCACATTTCGCAATCTCRCGCGCCAGACTTTTTTAAACCTATTTTTCCTTCCATGACCAATCCGATCTTGCTCGAGTCGGCCGGAGGTTTTTTAGCTTCCTGCGCTGCCCTTTGGTTTCTAACGGTAAAGAAGCTTCCCAGTTTTGGGTTTACTTCTATCCTCTCAARCCTTCAACCCGTTCTTAAGTCTTACCTATTGAAGCAGAACTACATCGCTTCAAYTGGYTTGCTTTTACTGCGTATTGCAGTTGGTGTGATGATGATTCACCACGGCCAAGAAAAGCTTGCYGATCCACAGCAATTTGCAGACACCTATGTTGCMTCCTTGCATCTTCCCTTTCCGCTTTTCTTTGCCTATGCGGCCGGGTTRTCTGAGTTAATTGGCAGTTGGCTGTTGATATTTGGAGTTTTCGCKCCGCTTGGTGCGCTWGCTATCACTGGAACCATGGCAGTTGCAGCCTATCAACATATYTTAACCGGYGGTTTTAATATTTACGTACTTGAGCTGGTTGCACTTTATYTAGGCGGTAGCATCGCCTTACTACTAACTGGACCTGGATTATTTTCTCTTGATGCTTTATTGATCAGGCTKTTACCCGCTAAGGCGAGCCAAGCYGTATCGGATGATTTCGATCTWTCAGAAGATAATTCAAGTTTGGYATATGTAMAAATAAASGACTAACTTACATACAAGAATTATTTTTTTAAGCTCCAACTTCATYTCACAGCTGTAGAAATTGTGTGATTTCTACAGCTGTTTTTTTGTTTTTGTTAGTTTTAAGCATACGTTTTGCTTTCCATGACGGGTTCTGCTTCAGCRAGTGGCAYTAATTCTGGCAAGTGCCCCTTCAGTGGCGYAAGCCATGAAACCCGAGCTGGAGCTGGYCAATCCCCCAGCGACTGGTGGCCCCAGTTGGTGAAATTGAGCATTCTTCACCAACACAACTCAAAGGCAAACCCCCTCGGATCAGATTTTAATTATCCAGAAGCTTTCAATAACCTTGATTTTGCTGAACTCAAGAAGGATTTAGCTCATTTGATGACCGATTCCCAGGATTGGTGGCCTGCGGATTGGGGKCAYTACGGTGGTTTATTTATCMGKATGGCCTGGCATAGTGCCGGYACCTATCGGGTTGGCGATGGCCGTGGCGGTGCCAGCACTGGTAATCAAAGATTTGCGCCACTTAATAGTTGGCCTGATAACGACAACTTAGATAAAGCTCGCCGTTTGCTTTGGCCCATTAAACAGAAATATGGCAACCAAATTTCCTGGGCAGATTTAATTATTCTCGCTGGCAATGTTGCATTGGAATCCATGGGTTTCAAAACCTTTGGTTTTGCTGCCGGCCGTGTTGATATTTGGCAGCCAGAGGAAGATATCAACTGGGGTAAGGAAGCMAGTTGGCTTGGAGATGAGCGCTATAGCGGTAATCGTGAATTGGAGGCTCCCCTTGCTGCAGTGCAGATGGGGCTTATTTATGTGAATCCTGAGGGCCCAAATGGCAACCCAAATCCAGGGGCATCAGGCATTGATGTGCGCGAAACCTTTGCGCGCATGGCCATGAATGAYGCTGAAACCGTTGCCCTGGTGGCAGGGGGGCATACCTTTGGTAAATGTCATGGAGCGGGCAATAAGGAATTGGTGGGTCCACCTCCAGAAGGTGCCCCCCTTGAAGARATGGGCTTGGGTTGGCGCAATCTCCAYGGCAGTGGCCATGGCGCTGATACCAACACCAGTGGCATTGAGGGAGCCTGGAAGCCAAATCCAACCCGTTGGGATATGGGTTATTTCGATATGTTGTTTGGTTATGAATGGGAGCTGRTTAAAAGCCCTGCTGGTGCTTGGCAATGGCAAGCCCAAAATGTAAAGGAAGAGCACCTAATTCCCGATGCCCACATCCCCGGTGTTAAACATGCACCAATAATGACAACCGCGGATCTTTCTTTGCGGTTTTCACCTTTCTATGAACCGATTGCACGCCACTACCATCAAAACCCCGATGCATTTGCTGATGCTTTTTCAAGGGCATGGTTCAAACTCACCCATCGTGATCTAGGACCCCGCTGTTTATACCTCGGACCGGATGTGCCAGCTGAAGTGTTGGTTTGGCAGGATCCCATCCCAGCMTTAACAAAACCTGCAATTAATTCAACTGCAATAGTTGAATTGAAAGCAACACTAAAACAATCCGGTTTGAGCGCTAGCCAATTGGTAGCAACTGCATGGGCATCTGCTTCTACTTTTCGAGGTTCAGATAAGCGCGGTGGTGCAAATGGTGCCCGTTTGCGGCTTGAGCCCCAATGCARTTGGGCAGTGAATGAACCAAACCAGCTGAAAACCGTTCTGTCTGTTCTTAGTGAGATCCAAGCAACTTTCAATTCCAGTGATAAATWTGRCTGCTGGCTTTCAATGGCYGATTTGATTGTTTTAGCTGGTGGTGTTGGTATTGAAATTGCAGCTRAKGCYGCAGGCTWCGAGTTAAATMTGCCCTTTAGCCCWGGTCGTAATGATGCATCCCAGGCTGAAACCGATATCGCTTCCTTTGCAGCACTGGAACCTAAAGCTGATGGTTTTCGTAATTATGAGCAGCCTGKAATTGGCGATTTAGCAGAACATATGTTTATTGATCGTTCTCAATTATTGGGCTTGTCKGCACCAGAAATGACTGTTCTGCTTGGTGGTTTGAGGGTTTTAGGTGTTAATTGTAATTCTTCTAATCATGGAGTATTTACAAATAAGCCTGGCACCCTCAGCAATGATTTCTTTGTTAATTTGCTTGATATGCAAACCGTTTGGGCGCCCAGCAAGGAGCTTGAAAATAGTTACGAGGGCAGGGACCGCAACAGTGGCTCCMTACGCTGGACTGCCAGCCGCATAGACCTGTTATTTGGCTCCAATTCCCAGCTMAGGGCCATCGCTGAGGTTTACGCTCAGGYCGATGGCCAACAGAAATTTGTGRCTGATTTCTGTGCAGCCTGGRCAAAAGTAATGAATCTAGATCGATTTGATTTAACCGCTGCTGAATWAGSTGCCTAGGATAAATYCTCCCACGATCCTTGCCAATGCAATCGCCGCTTAGATCYGCCAACGGCTCAGATGGACCAGGAACAATTCTTAGCTTGGTACTAGCCGTAGTTGTTGGTTTRGCGATTTTATTGAGTCAAACCGTTTTTATAGTGCCGGCCGGCAATGTGGCGGTTGTAACTACCCTTGGCAAGGTAACTGGTGTGCCCCGTAATCCCGGTGCAAATATTAAGGCCCCTTTGGTTCAAAACACATCCTTATTTGATGTGAGAACCCAGGTTAAACCTGAGCAATTCTCAACACTCACAAAAGACTTGCAGGTTATTCAGGCCACTGCCACTGTTAAATACGCAATGAAACCGGCCGAAGCCGGCAGGATTTATGAAACGATTGCCACTGATGATCAGCAGATTTATCCGAGAGTTATTCAACCATCTTTGTTGAAAGCTTTGAAATCTGTTTTTTCCCAGTATGAGCTGGTTACAATCGCCACCGAATGGAATTCAATTTCYGAATTGGTTCAAGAAAAAGTTGCTGAAGAATTACGTAAGTTTGATTATGTTACTGTTCAGGGTTTAGACCTTACTGGTTTACAGATAGCTGAGGAATATAGAGCGGCTATTGAACAAAAACAAATTGCTGAACAGCAATTGCTCCGKGCCCAAACTGAGGTATTGATTGCTGAGCAGGAAGCAAAGCGCTATCAAACCCTTAATTCGAGCCTTGATGATCAAGTKCTTTATAAACTCTTCCTTGATAAATGGGATGGTCAAACCTCTGTAGTGCCAGCTTTGCCTGGTGCCGCTGGCGTTTCGGGTAGTTCGGTAATTGTTAATGGACGCAGATAAATAAAATACGCATATATTTATTTTTCATATGGTCCAAAAACCGAAGCGCATTCAGCGCCACAACGTGCCCCAAGTTGAATTGCTTCCATAACTKTGTAACCAGCCGCTAGCCCAGCCGTTACCCCCGCCGCAAAACTATCGCCGCAGCCGTAGCTATCAACCAGTTTGCCGCTTAGTGGCATTGCTTGATAGCGTCCGCCGGGTTCACACCAGCCCCCGGCGGCTCCTTCGGTGGCAATACGCAATAGCGGTTTTTTACTAAGGGCTCCCCTGGGAACTTCTTCATCTGGGTCTAGGGCGCTGCCGATYAGGGCATCACAGCTAATGCCACTTGCTTCCAGYAGTGGCAACCGCAATCTTGGTGTTGCTGTGAGCAGGGCGCTGCGGCGGCAAAGTTGTAAACCAGCTGCATTTGTGGCCGTTACAAATACACCATCTGTTTCSGCTAGTGCTTCCCATGGCAGGGGATCCTCTGCCTCTGGAGCRAGTCGCTCACCAATAACMGTGATAGTTCGCTCMGCTGCTGCATCAACAAAACTGATTCCCCGGCGAGTTGCTCCATCACGCCAGGCAATTTTTAAATCAAGCCCAAGTTCCGTTAACCGAGCAGCTGCTTGTTCGCCWACGGCATCACGGCCTAAGGCAGTGAAGAAACTAACTTTTSTTCCGGTTAGCCGRGCAAGTTGCACCGCCGCCACYGCCCCACCGCCTGCCGGTTCCTCCCGGTAGGCAGTGGCGTGGCTAATGCTTCCAGCTTTGGGCAACTTTTCAACCGCCACAAAGCCCATCCATTCCACATGGCCAACCACAGCCAAGTTCAAATTGGCTAGGGGCCGGCTTAGGCTTGWTTTCATTTGCTCCTCTGAACTGTTATGCAGGCCGTGCCACTTCACCTAGATGCCGGTAGTGATGTGCGCAGCAGCCTTGAACAGTTTGCCCAAGAACGCAATGCAACTGGTTTTGTGTTGAGTGTTGTGGGCAATCTTGCCCAAGCGGCTTTTGCCTGTCCTGGCCAAAAAACGCCGATGGTTTTAAGTGGTGAGCTCGAAATAATCACCCTGCAGGGCACCATCGCCCCTAAGGGCGTGCATTTGCACCTCAGTTTTTCCGATCCTGAATGTGCCGTTTGGGGCGGACACCTGGAGCCGGGCACCACGGTGCTGCGCGGCGCTGATCTTCTATTGGGCCTGCTTAGTGGGGAAACCCCMTCCCAGGCAAGGGTGCAGGTGGCTGGTTTACCCGAATGCCCTTTTTCGCGGCGGGCCTTACGCATGCTGCGCACCCTGGGGATTCCCTTTCAGGAGATCAGTCCCACGGGTGATGGMAGTGTTCCACARATATTTATTGATGGGGTGGCCATTGGTGGCTACAACTCCCTAGCTGAACTGCATAGCCGTGGCGAACTGGAGTATYTGCGTAATTCCTAATGGCTGCATGGTTTTCGCGGCTTAATTTGCTTTTGCCCCTGTTGATCTTGCTGATCGCCTGGCTACAGGAGTTTTTAGATCAAATCTTCTTTCGCGGTCAATGGAATYTACCGATGGTTCCGGGTGGTTCGTTTCTTGGTGTTCTAACAGCTCCTTTTAGCCATGCTGGTTTTGCCCATTTATTAGCYAACTCCTTAACTTTTTTACCATTGTCGTGGTTGGTACTTTTAAGAGGCCGCAGGGATTACCTAGCCGTTTGGCTTGGGGTTTACTGCTGCGCTATTCCCGTGTGGTTGTTTTGGCCCARTGGCAGCCATGGCCTATCTGGTGTTGTTTATGGGCTGCTGGGGTACTTATTAATAATTGGCTGGTTGGAGAAAMAACCCCTATCTATTGCCCTTTCCGGATTAGCTCTCGTTAGCTAYGGAGGTGTTCTGCCGAGTTTGATCCCGATATTTTCAGCACCTGGCGTGAGTTGGATTGGGCAYTTCAGCGGTTTCCTCGGTGGGGTGTTAGCGGCGGCAGCGATTGCAAGAACAAATACCTAGGCCTGTTGCTTTTCCAATTCTTGAAACACTTCTTGGCTATGAATTGAAGGCTGCACCGCAGTCCAGCGGGCGCGCAAAATTCCATCTGGATCAATTAAAAACGTATGTCTTTGCGAAAATGGGGCGATCCATGATCCATAGGATTTACTAACCTTGCCATCGGGATCAGATAGCAGGGTGTATGTAAGACCCTCACTACCGCAAAAGGAGGCGTGCTGGTTTGGGTCGTCGGCGCTAATGCCAATTATGTMTGCCCCYTTATTGCGGAATTTTGGAA
This sequence comes from Synechococcus lacustris str. Tous, assembly GCF_003011125.1. GTDB lineage: Bacteria > Cyanobacteriota > Cyanobacteriia > PCC-6307 > Cyanobiaceae > Synechococcus_D > Synechococcus_D lacustris. The sequence continues at coordinate 15,072 of NZ_PXVC01000007.1, forward strand.
GATCCCTTTGGAATCCCCTCGCTTCTAGGGTGCAGCCACTGGTGAAATCCTTAGGGTAAAAATACAAAATCAACCACTTGCCCTGTAGATCAGCAAGTTTGCGTTGCACCGCACCAGATTTATCGATGCCAGCCAAGTTGAAATTAGGTGCTGGTTGATCTAAGGCCGGCAGCACTCCCCCCATGGCCTGGGCTTGTTTTGGCAGCAGCATCAGGCCCAGMAAAGTGGCAGAACCCTTTAAGGCACTTAGTAGTAACTGGCGTCGCTGCATAGGTTTAAGCCAAACTTTTGGCTATTCGAAACCGTTCAAAGCTAACTCCGCCAATCAAGAGTTGTTCTTTCTCAACTGTTAGCCAACCCATCCGCTCAAAGAGGGGATGGCTGATRTAGCTSGCCTCGCTGCGTAATTTCTTAACCCCTTGCCTTGATGCYTCCTGCTCAAGGGAAACAAGCAATTGGCCRCCACGGCCTTGGCGATGGGAGCGGGCCCTGCAATAAAGCAAAGCAACGCGATCAACTGGGTGTAACACCGCAAAGGCTTCAATTGTTTCGCCATTGCAACTAACTAAGCCATAGCCAGATYGCAGGGTTTCATCGAGCACCCCTGGCAATAGGGCCACAGCAGACCAGGCATCAAGTTGGGCTTGGCTATAGATCCTCGGCGATAAATTCAGCACTGCATCCACATATACCTGGCGCACTTCGGCATGGTCACTGGCCAACATTCGTCGCAATGGCCAACAATTGGCGTGCATCCTTGATCCCATCTGGTTTTAGATGCCTGCAAATRGCGGMATTTGATAGCRCTCCACAGTTTATCTACGTGAGCAGGGGACAGCAAAACAAAATCATTTTTGGGAAAAGGTTCTCAAACCAGCCATTTGATTGGTATGTTTAGGGAGTAATTCTTTTTCAACTTCACATGCTCATCGGGAATGACCTTCTAACCAAGGTTCGCGAACTTGGCGATGCTGGCAAATCTGAGATCGTGCGGGCTTGCGGCTATGTATCCACTAAGAAAGATGGTGGTGAGCGCCTAAACTTCACAGCATTCTACGAAGCCCTTTTAGAGGCAAAAGGCGTAGATATCGGTGGTGCTTCCGTTGGAAAAGGCGGCCGYAAACTCAGCTACATCGCCACTGTTCAAGGCAACGGTAAYTTGTTGATCGGCAAGGCCTACACAGCCATGCTGAACCTGAAGCCAGGTGATGAATTTGATATCAAGCTGGGTCGCAAGCARATCCGCTTGGTGCCAGTGGGCGGTGAGGATGAAACCGAAGAGTAACTTCCAGGCCCACTTAGCCTGTTAGTTAGCGCCTAAATTAAAGYTCTTACGCAGCTGCACCCCGTTCACCTCCAGCTGGATCACATCCAGCTGGGCTGTGGGCGGGGTTGCTGCTTTCATATCCATATTGCTGATTGCGCCAAGCGGTTTTGCTGCGGCACCTTCTTTCCTGATTTTTACGTTTGCGCAAATGCTGGCTGGCTTTAGCCCTGGGTTAAATCCAGCCATGCCATTGARAGTTGTTATTTTTGCCGGTAACACAGATAGGGCRACYARTTGGCCGGCATCAAACCCAGCCGCTTCTACCGTTCCAGGTTTATARCCAAAGCGCTTTTTAAAATCCTTTTCAAATGATCCCCAGCCAGGGCCACGGCTGGCTTCCTCCACACCAATCTGCACCTGTTTACTGGTGGTTTTAGGGGCGAAATTCCACACTAAACGCATCTGCTCTGGCCATGCCTGAGCCATAACAGCAAGCATTAATTCACTATTCCTTGGGCTCATAACCACCAGTGCCGCTGGACTAAACCATTCAGCATCRGAAACTAACTGTTTTAATTCCTCTGCATCCCTGGCATTAACCCTGCGGGCCTGCAGATCAGTTCCAAGCAGCACGCCTCCCTGTAATCGCATGGTTTCCAAAAAACGATCAGCCAATAACTGTTGATCAGCACTGCCATCACTGATTAAAAGAAAACTGCGCAGGTTGGCTTGCACCATTGCCTTAACCAAGGCATCAATTTCTAAGCTGCGGGCAGGTGTTACGGGCCAGAGTTGATCTGAACCGCGGCGGCTTGCCAGTTGCTGCAAGGAAGCACCCCTTTGCAACGGCAATAAAACCTGTCGTTTTTCAAATTGGGCAAGSAGGCCGGTTTCCACCAGTGGCGTTGCCGGTGGCGCCAATAAAAGCGGCGGCAACCTGCGATTGCCAAGTTGGCTAGAGGGATCGCTGCCGGGTTTTATCCAGCCCACCGACCATTGGGTTTTTGGTGCGCCGCAAAGTTCACTTTGTTCTTGGGCCAGGCTAAAACCGCGCCGGATGCCATCYCCCAAACCAGCCACAGCAMCCTCGCTAGGTAGCAGCATCAGGGCATTTCCAGGTAGGGGCCATGAAGCAACAAGGCTTTGGCTAGCTAGTAGAGCCGCCAGCACTCCAGCAACTTGCAGGGGGGATGAGCTTTTATTGGTGGTCATGACGAATACCGTCCAGCTCGGCAAGGCTAGGGCTTGCTTTATGCCTACGCTTATYRATTAAAAGCGGGATTTTCATGAAGAGCGTTTTCAAAGCTGCTCGTTCATTTGCCTTGGGGGCCGCTGCATGCTTGCCGCTAYTGGCACCAACCCTGCCGCTCAGGGCAATTCCAGAGGCTGATGCTCTAAAAAAATTAGCGGTTATTCCTGTGTTTYTAATCACTAATGAGCAGGGATCACCMATACCAATCCCCCAGGGCGATAAAAATTTGCTGCTGCCAATGTTTTTGGATCAAGCAAAGGCCCAAAAGGAACTAGRTGCTTTTAATAAGGCTAACCCCGCTGCAAAAGCGCGTGTAACACCGATTCCAATGAATTTAGCCAACGACAAGGTAAATGAAATAAATAAAAAACTTACCGATAAAAAGCTTGTTGCTCCTGTGATTAGCTCCGATGCGGATATGGCAAAGGCTGTTGAATTGCTACGCAAGCAAGGGGTAAGTGAAAAAGACATCAATGAAGGCCTATCGGTACCGGTGTTTTTCTCYAAACCCTTTATTACGATCAACACCCCGAAGGGCACCAAAGCAGTTTTCTTTCTTTCCTATAGCGATGCAGCTGCAGCTGCTGCAAAAATCCAAGGCACGAAAGTTGAAATGCTTGCAGCTGATCTCACCGTTGCCTTGGGCAGAATGATTGAATCCAAAAACGACGAATTTGTTTTTTATCCCACRCAGGCATTTTTTAAATTGATGCARGAACAGGGCCAGGGRGGCGCAGCTAAACCCTAATCTTTTTCTGTTGGGATTAATTGGGCCAAAAAACCACCGGCAAGCAGAGCGATGCCAAGCCAAATAGCAACGGTTTGATTGCTTTCTGAACCCCAAGCAGCTGCACTAAGGAATGCACCCCCAAGTAAAAGGCATGGAACTAAAACGATTCCTTTTGCAGTTCGRTTARTACTCATGCCTTCYCCRTTGGTTTAGTTGCTTTGATGCAGCCTTGGTTTAATTYTGCCAATTGATTTTCCACTAATAAACTACTGAGATCCTGGCTGCTGCCAAGGGGCCTCACCCTTGCTAGTAATAACCCATCCTTGCTGCCCATAGGCATCAGGTTTACTTTTTGACGCCTTGGCAGTTGCTTACGCARGAAATCAATCGAATTTTGCTCCTGCCCTGGGTTTATTTCTGCGCAAGCTAGCCTCACGCTGTAGGTGCGGTTTTGATCGCCGATCAAAAGCAGATCAGCTTCTCGCACCTGTAGCACTTCAGCTGCTGATACTCTCACTGGACTAAGCAGTAATCCAGATATCAATAGAASCAGTGCCAAACAATAATCAAAAATACGYTTCATTTGAAAYCCCAAACCATTGCTATTCTGRCCAATTGGCTCCTTGGTTGTGGCAGCTGAATGGCATGAGCCCAGTTTTTACAGGGTTCCAGCAGGTGRTAAATTCCGTTTAGCGGATCAAAATCCCAACTTCAAGGCYGATTTAAAGGATAARGAAGCTGCCATGGGTCCCCTGCAAGAGGGGGTTCAAAAACTWGCAAAGCTCCAGGATTTGCTCTATGCCGATGGCCGTTGGGGTGTGTTGATTGTGCTGCAGGCCATYGATGCAGCTGGGAAGGATTCCACTATTAAACAYGTGATGAGTGGTGTTAATCCCCAAGGGGTAAARGTGCATAGCTTTAAACATCCATCYAGTGATGATTTGCGTTATAATTGGCTTTGGAGATATAATCTTCGCTTGCCTCAAAGGGGCGAAATTGGYATATTTAATAGATCWTATTATGAGGARGTTTTGGTTGTTAAGGTGCATAATCTTGTGGCTAATCAATGCCTGCCCGATTCGCTARTTGGTCCCCAYRTTTGGAGGGAGCGYTATGAAGATATYAATGCTTTTGAAAAGCATCTCACCAGRAATGGTATTGTYATTCTTAAATTCTTTTTGCACATAAGTGCTGATGAGCAGCAAAAGCGCTTCCTMAAGCGGCTCGAGGCRCCTGAGAAAAATTGGAAGTTTTCTTTTAGTGATTTAGAAGAAAGGCGTTACTGGAATGATTACCAGGGGGCATTTGAGAAAATGTTGCAAGAAACTAGTACTGATATTGCCCCTTGGYACTGTATCCCYATGAAYAATAAGTGGTTTGGACGCTTGATTATTACWAGGGCAATCAATAAATCACTTGAATCAYTGGGTCTTCGTTATCCACCCCTTTCCGCTGAGCAGAGGGAATGTTTGGCWAAGGGTAAAGACCTATTGGCTTGATTTAGAGCCTATCGCCGCAGCTGGAGCAGAAGATATGTTCGCTTGGRTTTGAATGGCCGCAATTGCTGCAGTTGCGCCTTTCGCTCAGGGCTAGTTCAGGGTGGCTAGGTAAACCAACCATTTGAGCATTGCTCTTGCCCGGTGGCACCATTGGGTAACAGTTTTCATTTCTACGCACCCTCACATCAACCAAAACTGGGCCGGGATGATCAAATGCTGCTTGTAAACTGCTGCGTAGATCTTCTCGCCTAACAATTGAGATTCCTCTCACACCAAAAGCTTCTGCTAAGGCGGGGAAATCAGGCATKCCAAGGCTCATGTCTGAGGCTGAATATCGCTCCTCATAGAAACTTTCYTGCCAYTGCCTCACCATTCCTTGCCAACCATTRTTAATTATTATCAGCTTTACTGGTAATTGATATTGAGCAAGGGTACCTAACTCTTGAATATTCATCAAAACACTGGCATCACCTGCAACGCAAATTACCTGCTCACCCTCCAGTGCTGTTTGTGCTCCCAGGGCAGCGGGCAAGCCAAAMCCCATGGTGCCTAAGCCGCTGCTGCTAATCCATTGCCTTGGGCCATTATTTAAATATTGAGCAGCCCACATCTGATGTTGACCAACATCGGTTGTTACGGTTGCATTAGCTGCTAGTTCCCGCAGAGCTAGCATCACTTCTTGGGGAGCTATTGCCCCAATTGGCTCTGGAATATTCAAGGGATATTTGTGCTTCCAATCRTTGATTCGCTCCAGCCAAGCAGCGGTGCGGTTATTGGCTTGATGATGATTTGATGTTTCCAAAAGTGCCTTRAGGGCATCTTTTACGTCGGCAACTATGGCAACATCAGGGGAACGATTTTTGCCAACTTCAGCCCCATCGATATCAATATGGATAACTTGAGCCCTAGGGGCAAAACTATCTAATCTTCCAGTAACCCGGTCATCAAAGCGAGCACCGGTGGCAATTAAAAGATCGCAATCTGTAACAGCAAAATTTGCATAGGCAGTGCCATGCATGCCCAGCATTCCCACCGATAGGGGATGGTTTTCATCAAAGCAGCCCTTGCCCATCAAAGTTGTGGTAACTGGCAATTGGAAGCGTTCGGCCAGGATTTTCACTTCAGCATGGGCACCAGAACTGATGGCACCGCCTCCCACGTAGAGCAGGGGCCGCCTGGCTTCGCGGATYAAATCCAGCGCCTTTTCAATATTTGCTTGCCTTGGSGGCCTTGGAAGATGAAAACCAGCGGGCACCACTGATCCAGGTTCAACTGGTATGTAATGGAAACGCTCGATCCCCACATCCTTGGGAACGTCGATCAGCACAGGGCCTGGACGACCRCTGGCKGCAATTAGAAATGCCTCTGCAACGATTTTGCCGATTTGRGCTGGATCGCGCACCACCCAGGAATGYTTAACGATGGGCAGGGTGATYCCAAAAATATCTGTTTCCTGRAATGCATCGGTGCCGATKGCTGGYCTTGGCACCTGCCCCGTAACAACAACCATGGGCACGGAATCCATTTGGGCGGTGGCTATGCCCGTTACCAGATTCGTGGCCCCCGGGCCCGAGGTRCCAAAACAAACTCCCACCTTGCCTGTGGCCCTGGCATAGGCATCAGCAGCGTGGGTGCCGCCCTGCTCGTGGCGCACCAGCACATGCTTCAACCAACCCCTTTGTTCGGCTAGGAGCAGTTCGTCGTAGATGGGCAGGATTGCCCCACCCGGATAGCCGAAAATGTGCTCCACCCCATGGCGGTGCAGGGCATCCATMAGRGCGTAGGCACCGCTCACTTCCCCTGGTAGCTCCAAGGCGATTGCGGTTTGGGAAGCTGTAGTGATAGTCACGGCAGCACCAAATAGCTGTTCATTAGTTTCTTAACTTAGGCGTAAGGGGTGCTGGCCGGTTCATAGCAAGCCCAAATTGTGCAGCGGTCCCCTACCACTGAGTAATTCAAATAGGAAGGCTGAGAATCCCAGCATTGCCAGCCGGCCATTCCAAACCTCGGAGCTGTTGTTCCAGCCCCACACCCATTTCTCCTGGGGATAAAGCTTGGTGCGGGCTGGTAAGGAAGCAGCCTTCTCAAGATTCACCTCAGGGCCTGCCATTGATTGCTCTACCAAATCAGCTAAGCAAGCGATAAAGGTGGGATCCGTATCAAGGGCTGGCACCCTCCGGAAATTACTAACACCAGCTTCTGTGGCAATTTCGCGATATTCGATATCAATTTCTTCCAGGGTTTCGATGTGTTCACTCACAAAACTGATCGGTACCACCACCAACTCCTTTACCCCCGCAGCTCCAAGCTGCTCCAGGGCCTCTTCCGTGTAGGGCTGCAACCATTCAACGGGCCCCACCCTGCTTTGGTATGCAAGCGTCCAGGGATTATCGCGATTGATTGTTTTCATAATCAGCTGGGCACAGCTTTCAATTTCGCTTTGATAGGGATCGCCCGCTTCTTCCACATAACTTTTGGGTACTCCATGGGCACTAAAAAACACATGGGCTGTGGCTGGATCTATGCAAGCATCGAGTTCTTTATTAATTAATTGAGCCATGGCCTGTAGATAACCAGGGTGGTCGTACCAACTGCGAATCGCCCGTAGGGGCAGTGCGGCAAAACCACTGTCGGTTTGTTGAAGCCTTTGCAATTCACGGAAGCTTGAACCGCTGGTGCTGATCGAAAAATGGGGGTAGAGGGGCAACACAACCACTTCATCAATGCCATCCGCCTTCATGTCGGCCACTGCCGATTCGGTGAAGGGGTGCCAATAGCGCATTGCCACATAGGTGGTGGCTTCCACCCCCCGCTGGCGAAGCACACTCTGCAATTCCCTCGCCTGGTGATCGGTGATGCGGCGCAATGGSGAGCCGCCACCAATCGATCGATAGGCCTCTTGGGATTTACTGCTGCGCAGGSTGCTGATCAGCCAGGCCARGGGCTTTTGCAGCACTGGCAGGGGCAGCCGAATAATTTCCGGATCAGCAAACAGGTTGTATAARAAAGGTCCCACATCCTGGATGCGCTCTGGGCCACCCAGGTTCAGCAGCACAACGCCGACCCGGCCCATGCCCAATTCATCCAAACTGCCCTGAGCCTAACCGCCCCAGCCATGGGTGTTCCCCTCACCMCATCTTTGGCCCAATGCAATAGCGCCCTGCGCTGCACTGGCATTCGTTTGCGCTTGGAGCAACGGGGCCAGTTGCTTTGTTTGCGRGGGCCATTACCYCTGCGCAACGGCGAACCCGGGCTAAGGGTGCAGCGCTTGAGCCTGGGCTTAAGCGCTGATGAAGCAGGGCTGGCGCAGGCATTGCAGCGCTTGCACCAGGTGCAAATGGAGGTGAATAAGGGTTGTTTCCAATGGCCAAACCAGGGCAGCAAAGCAACAACAAAAATTCAAATCAACCCTCCCAATCCATTGGCAAAGCAGCTGCAWGCCTTTGAGGAGAGATTTTTTAATGACCCCCGCCGCAGGCGCAATCCAGCGGGTGCCCGCACCACCTGGAGCGCCGCCTATCGGCCCTATTTGAGAAGGCTTGAWGCCATGGGCCAGCAGCAGCTTGATCTGGCATTGCTGGAGCAGGTTTTGGAGAGCTATGCCCTGGCTAGTAGGGCCCGTCAACAATGCGGAACCGTGCTTGCACTGCTGGCCCGTGAGGAGGGTTTAAGCCTGCCTGAGGATTGGCAGGAAAGGTGTGCTGGTTATGGCTTGCATCAAGCCCATTTCAGGCAGCTTCCCAGTGACACATCAATTATTGAAAACCTCGAGTTGATTCCCAATTCGGGCTGGCGCATGGCCTACGGACTCATGGCCACCTATGGCTTGCGCAATCACGAACTCTTTTTTTGTGATTTCTCGGGTTTTGCTGAAGATCCAGCCGCTGTAGTGAGGGTGCTGCCCACTACAAAAACCGGGGAACACCAGGTGTGGCCGTTTCAACCGGAATGGGTGGATCAGTTCAATTTGCGCRGCCTTGCYGATGGCAGCGCCCAGCTGCCCCCTGTGGGCACCGACCTGCGTCGCACCACCCTGCAGCAGGTGGGTAGAAGGGTGGCGGAACAATTTCGCCGCTATGGCCTGCCTTTCACCCCCTACGACCTCCGCCATGCCTGGGCCCTGCGCACCATTCACATGGGTTTGCCCGATACGGTGGCGGCCCGSATGATGGGTCACTCCGTAGCGATTCACACCCGCACCTATCACCACTGGATCACCCGGCGCGACCAGCAGATGGCGGTGGATGCAGCCCTCGCAAGGCGCAGCCCATGAAGRCGCGTCCCCTCAGGCAGTTTGCCTATCGCCACCGTTGGTTTTACGACGCGGTTACGGCGCTTTCCTCCTTGGCGGTGGGTGGTCCAAAAGCGCTGCGGCTGCTGGGAGCTGAATGGCTAATTGAGTTGTTACCAGCCGGCGCTGCGGTGATTGACCTCTGTTGCGGCAGTGGTGATGCCGCTGCTCCATTGCTGGCTGCCGGATTCACAGTTACCGGATTGGATATTTCGCCCCGCGCCCTTGATTTAGCGGCCAAGCGCTACCCAGCTTTGAATTTGGTGGAGGGCCTTGCCGATGATCCACCCCTTGCACCTGGCAGTTTTGCTGCCGTTCAGCTGAGCTTGGCCCTGCACGAATTTTCAGCCGAGGAGCGATGGARGGTTTTGGATGCGGCAAAACGCCTGCTCAAGCCTGATGGCTGGTTGGTTTTGGTGGATTTGCATCCCGCGGGCCAAGGCCTTGCCCCCTTACAAAATTTGTTTTGTGCCCTATTTGAAACCGAAACGGCCATTGCCTTTTTGGAGCTTCATTTGGYGGCTGAGTTAACCAGCAGGGGATGGCAGGTGGAGCGGCAGCAACTTTTGGCCGCTGGTGCCCTGCAACGATTGTTATGTAAACCAMAAACARCCCAACCTTGAGCGCCCCAAACCCCATACCCCCAAGCCAGGAATTGGATTCCCATCGCTTGCGTATGGAACGGCGCAAGCAGGTGCAGGATCAGAGGGTGGGTGAAAGGAACCTGGAAAAGGGTTTAGTGCTGGTGCACACMGGTTTGGGTAAAGGCAAAACCACCGCAGCCCTTGGCATGGTTCTACGCACCCTTGGCCATGGCAAGAGGGTTGCGGTGGTGCAATACATCAAGGGTGCTTGGGAACCCGGTGAAGCCCTTGCCCTGAAGCGTTTCAACGACCTCATCAGTTGGCATGCCCTGGGGGAGGGSTTTACTTGGGAAACCCAGGATCGCCAGCGGGATCAGGAACTAGTGGAGGCCGCTTGGCAGCAGTCGTTGCTTTATTTGCAGGATGCCGAGGTGCAGCTTGTGCTTTTAGATGAGGTGAATGTGGCCTTGAAACTTGGYTATTTGCCCTTGGCTTGGGTGCTTGAAGGTATTGAAAAAAGGCCCCCTGGCACCCACGTGGTACTCACGGGGAGGGGAGCCCCTGATGGCTTAATCGAGCGGGCTGATTTGGTAACTGAGATGACGATGGTTAAACATCCCTTCCGCGAACAGGGCGTTAAGGCACAACAGGGGATTGAGTTTTAAAAGGCAGTTCRCCGTTTAGATCCTGCCGCAATAACCAAGTGGCTGAGATCAACACRGATAAACCACTCACCAATAGGGCCCTATGAACCTCCGGTTGGCTCCAGCCGGATTCAGATCTGGTGGCGTTGGCTAAGGCTGAAAGGGTGAGGCGAGCCATCATTCCACTGCGACAGCTATCAACCATGGCCAGCAAGCGGTTKGCGCTATCCAAGCGGTTGGCTTTGAAGCGTGCAAGTTTTTTTGGCGGCGCTTGCTACTGTTCGCCGGATAGAGGCGCTTAATGGCTTACAAAAGGGTTCTGCTCAAGCTCAGTGGTGAGGCCCTGATGGGGTCGCAGGGCTATGGCATCGATCCCGCCATAGTTAGTGCCATTGCCACAGATGTGGCGGCAGTGGTGGCAACTGGCACTGAATTAGCCATCGTTGTGGGCGGCGGCAATATTTTTCGCGGCCTTAAGGGTTCCGCCGCCGGCATGGATCGGGCCACCGCTGATTACGTGGGCATGCTTGCCACCGTGATGAATGCCATCACCCTTCAAGACGGTTTGGAGAGGGCTGGGATCCCCACCAGAGTGCAAACCGCCATTGCCATGCAGGAGGTGGCTGAGCCTTACATCCGCCGCAAAGCGATTCGTCATCTTGAAAAAGGTCGKGTGGTGATCTTTGGCGCCGGTTGTGGCAACCCCTTCTTCACCACAGACACCACCGCGGCCCTACGGGCAGCTGAGATCAGCGCAAATGTGGTGCTCAAGGCCACCAAGGTTGATGGGGTATACGACCGTGATCCTGAGAAATTTAGTAATGCAGTGCGCTATGAAACGCTTACTTTTCAAGATGTTTTGGCAGGGGAGCTTGGGGTGATGGATTCCACCGCCATTGCCCTCTGTAAAGACAATTCAATTCCAATCGTAGTTTTTGATCTTTTTGGTGCTGGGAACATCGCCCGRGCGGTTGCTGGAGAAGCAATCGGCACCCGCATCACCCCAACGGCTTAATCTCTAAACATCACCCATAGCAATGCGATCCATGGACCTTGAAGTAAACATGCGCAAATCGCTGGAGGCCACCCAGCGCACCTTTAACACCATTCGCACCGGTAGAGCCAATCCTTCTTTGTTAGATAAAATAATTGTTGAATATTACGGCGCTGAAACACCGCTGAAAGCTTTGGCAACAATATCAACACCAGATGCCCAAACCATTCAAATTCAACCATTTGATAGTGGCTCTATGGCTTTGATTGAAAAAGCAATTGCCACTAGTGATTTAGGGCTCACCACTAATAATGATGGCAGGCTGATAAGAATAAATATTCCACCCTTAACAACGGAAAGAAGAAAGGATCTCTGCAAGCTGCTAGCWAAATATGCTGAGGAGGGTAAGGTTGCCCTTCGTAACATTCGCCGCGATGCGATTGATCAAATTAAAAAACAGGAAAAAGATGGTGAGTTGTCGGAAGATCTAAGCCGTGATGAGCAGGAAAAAGTACAAAAAGTAACTGATAAATCTATTGTTGAACTTGAGAAGCTTCTAGCTGATAAAGAAGCGGATATTCTCAAGGTGTGAGCRCCTCCAGGCTTGATGTGGCGGTGGTAGGCGCTGGCGCCGCAGGTGCCGCCGCCGCCTACCACCTAGCGCTCCGGGGCCATTCCGTTGCTGTAATTGAACCGGGCCCATTCCCTCGCCCTAAACCCTGCGGCGGTGGCATGGCCGCTTCGGTGCAACGTTGGTTTCCCTGTGATCTAAGCCCGGTGGTGGAMCGGGTGATCGATCGGGTGCGTTTTACCTGGTGTTTAGATGATCCTGTAATTGCTGATTTGCCTGGGGAGTCGCCCTTTTGGATCGTTACTCGTTTGAAATTGGATGCCTATCTACTAAACCAAGCGCAAAACCATGGTGCTGAATTGTTAATGGGTTTTAGCCTTATTGGCATTGAAAGGGATCAAGGCGGATGGCGTTTGCAATTAAAGGGTTCCGGCGGTGAACAAAGTTTGTGTTGTGCTGCTTTGGTGTTGGCCAATGGCTCTAAAGGTAATTTTGCCCATCAGCTTGGCCTAGGTGATCCGCAGCCTCGGCTCGCCTCTGCCTTAGCGGTTGATTTAGATGGTGAGGTTCTTGAAGAAACAACGGCAAGGTTTGAATTTGGCCTGGTTAAAAATGGCTTTTGTTGGTGTTTCCCTCGCCTCGGTGGCTACAGCATTGGCGTTGGTACATTTTTAGGAAAAACATCCGCTYTTCATARCAATGATTTAGCTACTAATTACGATCAAGTGTTATCAAAACTATTGCCCTCCCTTGGATTTGAAGCCACCGCCGGTAGGCGGCGGCCCTGGCCCCTAAGGGTTTGGAATGGCCACTATCCGCTCCACGGCGATGCYGTGCTTGCGGTGGGTGATGCGGCGTCCCTTGCYGATCCCTTCCTGGCTGAGGGTYTACGACCAGCCCTGCTATCTGGTTTACGTTCTGCTGAGGCTTTGCACCAATGGTTTGGTGGAGATCCCAACGCCCTTGCCGGCTATTCGGCAACAATGCGAAGCGAATGGGGTGAATCAATGCAATGGGGTAGACGCATTGGCCAAGTGTTTTATCGATTCCCAAAGGTGGGCTACCAATTGGGTATCAAACGTCCCACAGCACCGCAACGGATTGCCCAAATCCTCAGCGGTGAAATGGGCTATGGCGATATTGCCCAAAGGGTGATTCGTCGATTGATGTTTGGTTTTAAATGATTGCAATTCAGCTGCTGGCAGCCCTTGCGCTCAATCCACTTTTGCCATGYCCATTAACGGCTGGATGGCAGTTGMTTTGGCAGCAGGAATTACCAAAACAAAGTGCCATGGGTGTTCCAATTGGCGGTTTTTCTGGTATGCAAACCCTATTAAAAAAGCAGCAAATTATCTTACTTAGTGATGCTCCCCGTGCCTTTACCCTTAGCATTGATTGGCGTGGTTCACTTTTAAATCCCCGCTGGCAGTTGAGTGAACCTCAACCAATTCWAGGYTCWCCAAATACCCCCCTAGATGGGGAGGCCTTGGTGCAAGCAGGGGCTGCTTGGTGGATGGCAAGTGAAGCTAGGGATGCATCAATCCAACCGGCTGAATTATTGCAGCTGAATAAAGCGAGCAGYTCTAATTTTGGCTTTTCTCTGATTAATAGATTCCCCTTGCCGCAAGAATGGCAGCCGGCCCTTGATTCAGGGTTGCTGCCAAATCAAGGCCCCGAGGCATTGGTGGCACTACMCGGAAAACAATTGCTAATGGCGGCGGAACGTCCTTTAAAACAGGATCCCCCCAACCAGCTGCGGTTGCTGCTGGCAGAAATTAAAAGTAAACCAGATCAACTYMAGTTCAAACAAATYYTGCCAKCGCTTGAATATCAGCCAGCAGCAGGAGCTGAAGCCCATTGGGGGCTCACAGAATTAATTGCAATTGAAAATGATGCCTTACTTGCCCTTTGGCGTGGCTACCGGGAGCCAAATCAATGGTGGTCTCGCTTGGAGTTGTTTGCACCAATCCAGTTRTCGGCAAAAACAAAGGGACCCTTAAAACCCATTGCCCAATGGGATTTGATTGGCCTTGGCCTGGCGCCCGACAACTGGGAGGCGATGGCGGAGGGGCCTCGCTTGGGCGATGGCCGCTCCACTTTGCTGCTTGCAAGCGACGATAATTTCAATCCCCTGCAAGCGAATCGCCTCGCCCTATTGGCTCCTTTGCGATCAGCGAGCTGTGGCAAGGGCCGCCCCTAGGCCACCGCGCACATCTTCGGGCATCAAYCTGCCGTCGTGGTCGCAATCAAGGGCGTCAAATACGGCATCGCTACCTAACCACTCTTCCCTGGTGATGCAGCCATCACCATCAAGATCATTGAGCAGGAATATTTCTTGGGCCGCATGGGCAAATGCTGCACCACCTTCAATTACAGCTAATCGATGGGCCAGTTGGGCTTCCAAAGTATCTATTGCTTTGCTGAARCCTTGGATCCCTTCATTCAGCTTTTCATGGGCCATCCGGTCTTCCTGCATCATTTCACTGAAGCGGGCCGCATCAATGCTGAATTTTTCAATGGTGGCAGCGGGGGCCCCTGGGTTTAGTTTGCGGCTTAAGGGTGCTTCGGTATTACGCAGTTGATCCAACAATTTAGGTGAAATTGTTAATAGATCACAACCTGCAAGCTCAATAATTTCATCTAGGTTGCGGAAGCTGGCACCCATAACCTCTGTTTTGTAGCCGTAGGTTTTGAAGTAATTAAATATTTTCGTAACTGAGATTACACCTGGGTCCTCAGGGCCTGGATAGCTGTCGCGGCCGCTGTCTTTTTTATACCAATCCAGAATCCTGCCCACAAATGGTGAGATCAAGGTGATGCCCGCCTCAGCGCAGGCAACCGCYTGGGCAAAACCAAACAAGAGGGTGAGGTTGCAGTGAATACCTTCTTTCTCTAGGGATTCAGCTGCCTTGATGCCCTCCCAGGTGGATGCAATTTTGATTAAAACCCGCTCGTTAGTGATGCCGGCATCRTTATAAAGACCAATTAATTTATGCGCTTTTGCAATCGTTGCTTCGGTGTCAAAACTGAGCCGGGCATCCACTTCTGTGGAAACCCTTCCGGGCACGATTTTGAGAATTTCTTTACCGAAACTCACACAGATTTCATCTAGCGCCTCAGCAACAACCTGCTCAGCAGGGGCATTGGCACCAATAAGTTTGCGGGATGCCTTCAGGGTGTCGTCTATTAAATGTTGGTAGTCGGGTATTTGTGCTGCAGCAAGGATTAGGGATGGGTTTGTGGTGGCRTCCCTTGGGGTGAATTGCTGTATCGCCTGGAGGTCGCCGGTGTCGGCAACCACCACGGTCATGCTGGAAAGCTGTTCAAGCAGGGTGGCCACGGCATTTCAAAATCGTTCATCAGCACCGTAGCCAGGCTTTACAGCTGCGGTTCAAGCCTTGCTTAAGGCTTTGYTTGAAGCACTGGTTTTACTGGGTGGAATTTGTTCGATTACTAATAAAGCTTCAATGATGCTTTTAGCAACCGGCGCCGCCACGGTGGAACCATAGGCATTACCTCCTTGGGGTTCATCCACCACCACTAAAACCACATAACGGGGATCATTAATCGGTAGGTGGGCCACAAAACTAGTAATCCTTGCCCCAGCGATGTAAACCCCATTGGCTGCTTTCTGGGCGGTGCCGGTTTTACCACCAATGCGGTAACCCGGCACCTGGGCAGCTTTYCCACTGCCCTTTTCCACCACTGTTTCCAACCAGTTCAGCACTAATTTGCACACCTTGGGATCCAACAATTGCAAGCCGTTGCTGGCGGCTGCATCGGCCAGATTGTCGCCACTGCGCARGCCGCGGGTGATGTGGGGGCTCACCAACTTGCCACCATTCACCAGCATCCCATGCAATTGAAGTGCTTTTAATGGTGTGAGAGCAAAGCCTTGGCCAAAGGCTGCGGTGGCTGGTTCGATTGGATTTTCAAGGAAGGTGGCCCGTGATTTGAGCTGGCCGCTCACCGCCCCTGGTAAGTCGGTATCTGGGGCTGTGCCAATGCCAATTCGATCTAACCATTGCCAATAAAGCGCTGGTTTTAGTTTCTGCATTGCTTTTACCATCGCCACATTGCTGGAAACCTGCAAGGTGGTGGGTAGATCAATTAGGCCATAGGCGGATTTATCGTTATTAAAAATTGGCCAGCCGCCTATTTGTAAGGAACCGGTGTCGTTTAAACGGGTGTTTGGCTGCAGGGCTTTTTCCTGCAAACCGATGGCGATGTTTATCGGTTTAAAAGTTGAACCAGGTTCGTAGAGATCCTGCACCGACCACTCACGAAATAGRCCGGGTTGATGGCGCCAGAATTGATTTGGATCGTAGGTGGGCACTGAAGTGAGTGCTAATAATTCTCCATTGCGGGCATCCATAACCATGGCTGCGCCCCGCTTGGCATTCCATTTCTTCACCTGGCGGGCTAACTCCATCTGAGCCACCCGTTGTAAACGGGTATCAAGGGTTAGTTGCAGCTTCAAATCGTCGCGGAACATGCTGCCTGCCCCTAAGCCATCCGGCAGTGGGGTGCCATCGCCACCGCGGCGGATGCCAATGCTGCTTTCTTGGCTGCGTAAATCCTTTTCTAAACTTTGCTCTAATCCAGCTTGGGGAATTCGCTCCAGGTTGAGGAAACCAACAACATTTGCAAATAGTGGCCCCTGSGGATAAATCCGCTGCGGTCCGTGTTCAAAGTCGATGCCATCAATRCCAAGGGCTTTGAGCCTTGAGCCAAGCGATGGTTCGAGATTTGTGGCYAGTTTTACGCCAGAGCGATGGCTGCCAAGGCGGGCAACCAATACATCTGGATCAAGCCCCAGCAGTGGGGCCAACCGYAGGGCCACCTCACGATTGCTGCGTTTTCTACCGGGGTCGTCGCCGGGGAAATGGAAATAACGGGGGTGGGCCCAAACGGTTACCCGTTCTTCATCAATCGCCAGTAAGCGGCCGGTGCGATCAACAATGCTGCGGCGCCTACCMARGGGATCAAGTTTTTCTGTTTGCACCTGCCGGGCCTTTGCTTCAAGTTTTTGGCCTTCCATCACTTGAAGCCAACCCAACCTGAGCGCTAAACCGCCTAAACCCAAAATTAAAAGCACTACAACCGTTACCAGCCTTGAACTTGGCACGGGGTGCAATTGCAACACCCTGTGGCGATTTGGCGGGGTTTTGCGCGCCATTGTGGCTGAAGATTTACGGGCCAAATTTTTAGTAGCCACTTGCCATCAAGGAAAAGCGCAAGGGCCGATGGATTTGATCTATGGCCTGGCTAGCCGATGGTGGTTTTGGCACGAATAACAAATCTTCGCTGCGGGTTGCCACTAGCGCTCCCGGTTGACGCGCCTTGAGCAGGTGGAATTGTTCTAAGGATGAAATCGTTTCCTGCACGCGATGTTGAAGTTCTTGGGCAGCATGGAGATCCCGGAAATCATTGCCCCAGCGGTTCTGCCAATGCAGTGTTAAACCCGTTAAAACAACTGCTGCTACGCCTGTTGCTACCAATCCACCATCGGCGATGCGGTGTAGGCCGGCCAGCCAAGGAGCCTGGCGTTCCACCCGCTTGGCAGATAGGGAACCCTGTAATAACTCAAGTTTGCGTTTTTGCCGTTGGGCCTTGCGTTGGGCTACTTGGGCCCTGCGCAATTCCAGCTCCTGATCTTGGTGATTAGTTTGGGGATGGCGAAGGAGGAGCGGAACAGCCACTAGTTGTGGAGCTTAAGCAAGATGCGCTAGTGAACCATCCACCACTGGTGGTGGCAAGGGTTTACGGAAAAGCTTCCATTATTTAACCGCTTTTGCTAACTAACTGCCGAGCATTATTAGATTGAAAAAAGTGAGGCCGTTCCAAAGCCCATGMATAACAACACAACTGCTCAAATTGCCGCTGCGTAGCCGCACCCAGCCGAGCCCTAGGCCGAGYACAAATAAGGGTGCTGCCTCACTAAGGCTTAAGTGGGCAAGGGCAAAAACCAGGGCGCTGATAACAACACCAGCAAAATTTCCCCAATAGCCCCCCAGCACCGGCAGCAGCAGGCCACGGAACAAAAGCTCTTCAAATAGTGGCGCTAACACCACTGCTGTGATTGCAAGCAGGGCTAAGGCGGTGCCATTTCTACTRTCTAAAACCTGTTCGAGCAGCGGATTACTGCCTCCGGCTTGGGGCCAGATTTGTTCCACCACCCATCCCACCAATGCCACCAGGGGTAAAGCGAGCAGTAGCCCCCTAAAGCCCTGCCCAATGGCATTCCAGCTGGGATTCCATTGCAAATCCTTGCCTTTAAAGGCCCAGATCAAAAGCAAAGCTGGTATTGCYGTAAAGCTGTAGAGCCCCATAACAACGGCGCCACTGCTGGCGGCAGCTTCAAGGGGTAAAAGGGATATCAGCTTTGAAACCAGTGGCATCGCCACCAGGGGAACGATTACCTCCCCCAGCACAACAAAACCACCGGCAACAACAAATACTGTTTCCATGAGGCTTAAGCCTGGGCCGAGTAGCTCTGGCGCTGCATTGAGGCGATGGCGCCATATCTGCCAAAGCAATCTGCCCAGCAGCAACACCCCAGCCACCACCCCAGCCAAGGGCAGCAGGCTCACCAACATCAAACGGGTTTTTGCCTGTTCGATTAGGGGCGGTGCCACACATAGGTTGGTGGGTTTTGAGAGGGCTTTGCAACTCAGTAAGCGATATATCGGTCGTTCAGGTAGTGGGGGCAATTGCTCGCTTGCTTCAGGCCTGAGCAAGGCTTTAGCCAAGCTCTGTTGCTGGGGGCTGCCATTGCTTGCCACCGATTCAAAATGCAGTTTTGCAGCAGCGCTTTTACCGAGCTGCAACTCCAGCAGGCCCTGCTYAAGCAAACTTTCACTACTGCTTGCAGTGCTGCTTTTTTGCACTGCCTCTAGCAATAACTGGGTTGGATTTTTTTCCACCAGCTTTTCAATTATTGGGCTTTGTTTTCCTTGGATCGCCAGCAGATTTAGTTCCAGTTGCCTTTGCTCGAGGGCATTGCCCACGGAGGGGCGATCAAGGCTATCCAGCAGGGAAAAGCCCCAGATCAAACTTGCTAATAGCAGGCTTAGCCAAGCCAACAGAGTGATACCAACGGCAGTGCGCTTGGGGGGCAACGGTGCGTCCTACGATGGCTAATCAGATCCTAAAGAGTCCTGTGGCCACAAGGATTTTACTGGTACGACACGGGCTCAGCASCTTCAATCTCGAAGGACGCATCCAAGGGCGGGAGGATGCCTCTKTGCTCAGTGCCGCAGGGGAGCAACAGGCCCGCCAGCTGGGTAAGGCCCTGGCGGAATTAAGCATTGATGCGATTTTGTGTTCCCCCCTGCAGAGGGCCCAACGCACTGCCCAGTTGTTAATGGAGTGCCAAGGGGGTAAAGCAGCGATCACAAGCAGCAATCTGTTGCTTGAAATCGACCTCAGCCCATGGTTTGGGCTCACCCGCAACCAGGTGGCTGAACAGTATCCAGAGGCCCACCTGCAATGGAAGCAGGCACCGGCTGAACTGCAGTTGCAGCAAGCAGATGGCAGGYCCTACCTACCAGTACAGGAGCTGCACAGCCAAGCTGARCAATTCTGGCAGCAACTAACTACTGAACATCCACCAGAGGCAAATCACACGGTTTTAGTGGTTGCCCATAACGGAATTTTGCGTTGTTTATTACTTGCTGCCCTTGGCTTACCTGCCAGCCATTTCAACCGCTACCGCATCAATAACTGTTCCCTATCGGTTCTGAATTTGCGCCCTGGCGGCGAAGTGCAGATTGAATCCCTCAATACGATTTCCCACCTTGATGATCCATTGCCCCAGCGTTCAGGTGGCCCCAGGCTTTTGCTTGTTCGCCATGGGGAAACAAATTGGAACCGCGAGGGCAGGTTTCAGGGGCAAATCGACATTCCTCTAAACGATCGGGGCTACGCCCAGGCTGAGGCAGCAGCTCAGTTCTTGCAAAATGTTGAATTGGATCGGGCTTACACCAGTTCCATGGCCAGGCCGCGTCAAACAGCAGAAGCAATCCTTARGGCCCAAGCAAAAGCAGTTCCACTTACCAGTTGTGGCGGACTTGTGGAAATTGCCCACGGCGAATGGGAGGGATGTTTAGAAGCWGAAATCCAAGCTGGTTGGCCTGATTTGTTGGCCGCATGGCAAAGCCACCCCCATACGGTGGAAATGCCCAGTGGCGAAACAATTCAACAGGTGTGGGACCGTTCGGTTCAAAGTTGGCAGGCGATTGTGGCTGGTTTAAGCAACCAGGAAACCGCCCTGGTGGTGGCCCACGATGCAGTGAATAAAACAATCCTTTGTTACCTGCTAGGGCTCTCCCCAGCTGATATTTGGGCGGTTAAGCAGGGCAATGGTGGGGTGAGTGTGATCGATTACGGCCCCGGGGGGATTGGCGAACCTGTGGTGGCAGGTTTAAATCTCACCGGTCATCTGGGGGGGGTGCTTGATCGCACTGCAGCTGGGGCCCTGTGAAGTTTCTTCTGCGTGAGCTGCAGTTCTTAGAGGGCCCAAATCAACCCCTGAGGCGAACATCGGTTCTATTAGCTGGCCAACAACTGCTGGCCTTTGATCAGCAAGCAGAGCAATTGGCAGCCCTTGATGCTGAGGTTGTTGTTCTGCAGGCCCAAAGCCAATGGCTGATCGCACCTGTACTTGTAGATCCCCACAGCATTCTTGAAGATCCAGAACTAGGCCCTGCCGAAACCCTCAAAAGCCTTGGCATYGAATGTGCCGCCGCTGGCTATGGAAGTGTTGCYTTGTTACCCCAGGCCCGTTGCTGGAGGGATCAACCTGAACAGTTGCAACTGCAATGGCCCCAGCCCCTGCAGTTGCATTGTTGGGGCGCCCTAAGCCTTGCGGGTGATGGCAAGGCATTTGCACCCCATCGAGAATTGCTGCAGGCAGGGGCCATTGGCCTTGCCGAATCGGAGTCGATTCCACCAATGCCTCTGCTGGAGCGGGCTGTTGTGCTCGGTGAGGTATTGGAGGCTCCCCTATTGCTGGCGCCAAGGGACCAAGCTCTAACCCAAGGTGGTTTTGTGCGCGATGGGGTTGCTGCCCTGCGGCTTGGTTGGCCAGGCGACCCCCCCGCTAGCGAAACGCTGCCATTGGCAAGTTTATTAGCGCTTATTGCGGCAACTGGTTCAGCCCTGCCATTTCGCTTGATGAATTTATCAACGGCAGCGGCTTTGGATCAATTGCAACACTGCCAGCAACCTCCCCAGGCCAGCGTGAGCTGGTGGCACCTGCTAACCCACAACGCAGAACTAAATCCCCAGGCTGAGGGCTGGCGGGTGCAACCCTCCCTTGGCGGGGAATTKGATCGTTGCCGTTTGAGGCAAGCCCTGCGATCGGGCTTATTGCAGGCTGTGGCGGTGCATCACTGCCCCTTAGATCTTGAGGAACAGCTGCTACCCCTTGATCAAAGGCGGCCTGGTGTGGCCGGCTATCAAGCGGTGTTGCCCAGCCTTTGGCATGCCCTGGTGGAAGGGGAGGGMTGGAGTGCTGCGGAACTATGGCAGGCCCTTAGTTGGGGACCTGCCAGTTTTCTGGGTGTTCGGCCAGARAKCCTGGTGCCAGGCAGTAGCCGTTGGTTGCTATTTGATCCCCAGCACCCCTTTTCCTATCAAGCTGGCAGCCTTGCTGCTAATCGCCCCTTAAGGCAAGAGCAATTAAAAGGACAAGTGCTGGCTACTGGGTTGCAGGCGCCGCAGGCTTGGCGCTGGGATCAGGGTGCAAAAGTGARCCAAACCTGTTAGGCGGCCAAAAACGAAACAGCGCCCKGCCAATTATTTGATCCTCTGGCACAAAGTTTGTGCCAGGCCAAAAGCGTCCGTCCCAACTRTTGGCGCGGTTATCACCTARAACCAAAACAGATTTAGCTGGCACCACAGTTTGCAATGATTTGCAGGGTGATGAACTGCAGTAATTGCTTACATAGGGTTCAAAAACTTTTTTACCATTTATTTGTATTTTGCCGCTTGGATCAACAACAACTTGATCTCCCGCTATTGCCACCACTCTTTTTATGTAGGCATCACAGGCTGGCGCCTGGAGGCCAGCCAGGGCACCAATAATTGGCAAGTTTACAAAAAAGCATTGCAGTGGGCCTGGGCGGTAGGAGTCTTTAAGGGCCGGATCAAAGGCCTGGGGGGCATTAAAAACAATTATTTCTCCCCTCCTGGGGCTGCGTTGGCGGCTGCTGAGTTTTTCAACCATTAAACGATCCTGTAACTGCAGGCCGGGCAGCATTGAACCGGAGGGGATATAGCGGGCCTCCAGCAAAAAATGCCTCGTTAGCAAGATCAAAGCCAGCGGTAACAGCAGGCTGCGCCAAAACCCCCCTTCCTGTTGTGGTTCTTCCAAGCCGAAACAGTGCTTTATATGCACACTAGGGGCAAAGCTGCTGCGCATTTGCCATGGCTATGGCCGAAGGWGATTTGATGGTGCGCGGTGGCCAAGTGCTGCAAGCCGATGGCAGTTTGAGATCGCTGGATTTAGAGATCCGAGCTGGCGTAATTGAGGCCTGCCATGAGATTCMAGCCGCTGCTTGGGATGGCCCTGTGCTGGAAGCCCATGGGTTAACCGTGTTGCCAGGGGTGATTGATCCCCAAGTGCACTTCCGTGATCCTGGCCTCACCCATAAGGAAGACCTAATTAGCGCCAGCCGGGCCTGTTTACGGGGAGGGGTAACGGCATACCTGGAAATGCCTAATACGGTGCCACCAACAATTAGYGCCGAGGCGCTCACAGCCAAGTTGGCACGGGCTGCAGCGGTTAGCCGCGTGCACTACGGCTTCTTTTTTGGTGCCTGCGGTGATTGCTCCAACCTGGATGCCCTAAGCAACCCAGGCCCGGTGTGCGGCATAAAGATGTTTATGGGAAGCGGCAAGGGCATCCTTGATTGTGGTGATATCGATGGCCAGGAACGCATTTTTGCAACTGGCAAGGCCTTGATTGCCGTGCACGCAGAAGATCAAGAGCGGCTGCGCCAGCGCAGTGAAATGCTTYTAGCCCAATACCCCAACCCCTCTGAACGGCCGCCGGATCTCCATTCCCAAGTGCATGATCCAGAGGCAGCGATGCTTGCCACCCAGCGGGCTGTGCTGTTTTCAAATCGYTATGGCCGCCGTTTACATGTGCTTCATCTCACCACTGGGGCAGAGGCGGAATGGTTGCGCCACAACAAAACCRCTCTGATCAGYACAGAGGTAACCCCCCAGCATCTTTTGCTGGATAGCAGTGCCTATGGCTTAATCGGCAGCCTTGCCCAAATGAATCCACCCCTGCGCACCGCTGCAGACAGAGAAATGCTTTGGCAAGCCCTATTGGATGGGGTTATCGATTGCATCGCCACCGACCACGCACCCCACACCCTCACAGAAAAGGCAAAACCCTATCCCCATAGTCCCTCTGGTATGCCAGGGGTTGAAACATCACTGGCTTTGATGCTTACTCAAGTTGGCCTTGGCCGATGCAGCTTGGCCCAAGTTTCCAACTGGATGAGTTTGAAACCAGCYGAACTCTATGGAATTGAACGTAAAGGCAAGTTGGAGCCTGGTTGGGATGGGGATTTGGTGTTGGTAGATATGAATCGCTCCAAGCCCGTGCTTAGGGAGGAGGTGGTAAGCCGCTGTGGCTGGAGTCCCTTTGAGGGTTGGGAATTGATCGGTTGGCCTGAAGCAACGGTGGTGGCAGGTGTTGTTGGCTATGAAAAGGGCCAATTCAATGAAGCCTGCCGGGGCAAGGCGCTGCAATTTACAAACTGAGCACTAGCCGGGAATGAAAGAACGCAAGCGGCGGGCTTCTTCCCCAGCACGCTGTTGTAGGTCGCGGTTGCTCAGGCTTGCTTCCTGCCTTGCCTGGGCTGCCAACACATCCTGTTCACTGAGCTGGTAACCGGCTCGGCTTGCCAAAGCAAGGAAAGCCTCTAGATCCATGGGCTGTTTCAATTGCTCGGCCAGGTTTGGATCCAGGCGCGCTTGCTGCAAAAATTGATCTAATTGGTGCAATGCCACCTTGTTAGCCCGCAATCAAGGGCAAGTTACTCCCTATAGCCTGGGGTGATTGAAAATATGTGATGGTGCGACCCCGCTGGCTGCATGCCCCTAAATGGCGCAACCATCTGCCCCTAAGGCCTTTGGGGCACAGTTGGGATTTATTTGTGGCCATTTGGGCCAGCCTCAACTTGCTGTTGGTGGTGTTTGATATCAGTTATGTGCCATTGCGAAATTTTTGGTTGCAACGGCAGTTGTATTTATTTCCAGGGGTTGCCATAGCCATACCGCTTACTTTTTTACCTGATATCACTCCTTACTACGACCCGATCAAAGGTATCGAACCCCATCGCGATACGGAAAACTATTTAAGGCGTTGGCATGATTTGGATCAACATTTATTAAGCAATAAACTTACAACTAATAAAAGCAAACAATTATTAGGGCAACAGTTGGCGCTTACGGATAAATTAATAACCGAAAACCCCTTTTTGGCGGCTAATAAAACAGGCACCCTGGAACGGATCAAAAACCGTTTAAGGCAACGCACCGGCCTTGAATCTGCTCGGCTTGGGGCGGCCAAACTATTCAGCTCTGAATGGTTACTTTTAAATCCATGGCCGGCAGAACGTATTTTTTGGCAGCAGGAGGTGYTACCCCTGGTTGCAACTAATTATTGGCGTTCAATCGATGAAACCGGTAGGGCAACTGAGCGGTTCTGGCGCATTGATTTGGTGTGGTTTCAAAGCGTATTTGCCCTGGATATTCTCTTGCGAGTGCTGCAATTAAAACGCCGCTTTCCAGCTCTTTCATGGCGTGATGCTTGCTTGAGACGTTGGATGGATTTGCCTTTACTACTGCCTTTTTGGCGTGTTGCCCGGGTGATACCAGTGGCAAGCAGGCTTAGGAGTAGTGGYCTAGTGGATGTTGAACCGGTGCGAGTGGTGGTGAGCAGGGGCGTTGTGGCCCTGTTGGCTGTGGAACTGATTGAAGTAATTGCGCTGCAATTAGTAGAGGGTTTGCAGGGGTTAATTCGTTCCCCCCAATGGGAACAGCGAATTAAAAGATTAGGCAAACCAAACAGTTTTCAAGTTGCTGAAAAGCAAGATATTGAAGGTTTATTGCGGCTGTGGCTTCCCTTATTACTTGGCCGGGTTTTGCCAAGATTGGCGCCCCAAGGTAAGGAATTGTTGGCCTATGGCTTGCAAAGAAGTTTAGTTAAAACCCCACTATCAGCACCGCTGCAAAAACTTCAGCCRGTGCAAATAATGGAGAGGGAATTCAGTAGGCAATTAGCCGCTGGTGTAATCGARGCCCTTTTAGATCTATCCAAAGGCACAGCCGCTGAATTGAGTAGGGATGACCAACGGGTTAAAGATTTATGGCTAAGTGCCAGTGAAGCCTTTTGGCATGAGCTTGGGGACGCCCTAGGTGAAACAGCAACATTGGAGCAGAGCCAGGCTCTGCTCTCGGAAATCTTGGAGCAGTTAAAACTCACCTACTTATCAGGGATAAATAGTGCTGGCGTGGATAATTTATTGCAAAAACTAGAGCAATTTAGCGACGGAGGCTTGGCAACAGAGCCTTGAGGGCACCAAGCAAACTGTTTGATCCTTGKCCCGCCCCATCGGCAGGGCGGGTTCTAACAGTTACGTCGCCATTCACGCTGGTGCGGCAGCTCAGCCTGTAGTTAGCGGGGCGATCAGCGAGGTAAACCTCCTCCACATCTGAGCGGGGCGAGAGGTTGTTCATACCCTCCACCACTTCCATAACGCAGGTGCCGCACTGGCCTACCCCACCGCAGTTGTTGAGGTTATTCAGGCCTTTGTAAGGGTTGATACCAGCATCCAAGGCGGCTTTGCGGAGATTTGCCCCTTCAATGCAACCAACCTGCTGGGCTTCCTGCTCAAAACGGATGGTGGGCACGGCGTTTGGATTGATTAGGTGCCAGCCAACTTAACCGGCCGGGGCAACCGAATGGCTCTGCCTAACATTTGGCAACTTACCCAGGCCACAAATTTTGGAAACACAACTTTCCAGTTCCGCCTACGACGACAGGGCCGAACGCCAAATTCCTGGCTATCGCAGTTTGGCTCGTTTATCGGTGGCCTTGATSTCTGGYTTCCCAACGGCCGCCGTAGAGGGGGCGCCTGTGCTGGTGGTTGGTTGCGGCACTGGGGCTGAACTACTAGAGGCCAGGGCGCAAAGAAGYGATTGGCAGCTCACAGCAGTGGATCCCTCATTTGCCATGGTGGAGGCGGCCCGCCAGAGGCTTGGCAGTGATGCCGAAGCGGTGCAATGGGTTCAAGGTCCGGTGGAGAATTTGCCTGGGGAGCAATGTTTTGCTGCTGCCACAGCGGTGCTGGTGTTGCAGGAATTGGCAGACGATGGCTCCAAA
Organism: Synechococcus lacustris str. Tous; assembly: GCF_003011125.1. Taxonomy (GTDB): domain Bacteria; phylum Cyanobacteriota; class Cyanobacteriia; order PCC-6307; family Cyanobiaceae; genus Synechococcus_D; species Synechococcus_D lacustris. The sequence continues at coordinate 41,311 of NZ_PXVC01000007.1, forward strand.
TTGGCCTTTCTCGCTTCCTTGGCCCGCTTGCTTCAGCCTGGGGCGCCCCTGTTGCTGCTTGATTTAATGGGCGGTGGCAGCGGCTTGAATAGCGCCATGGAACAGCAATTCCAGGGGGCCCTAGGGCAATTTCAAAGGKCCAGTGGCCTAGGCCAGGAACTGCCCCTTATCAATCAAGGGCTCTACCCGATTGGTGAAGCTCGCCGCTCGGCTCTGCTGGATGCGGCGGGATTCAGCGATCCAATCCGGGTATTTCAGGCGCTTCAGTACGAAGGGGTTGTGGCGCTGCGACGCCAATAATCACTTGATTGGTGGGCAAGGGCAGTATTTGATCAGCCAAAACGCAGCAAATTGGCAATAAAATCGCTGCAAAGCCAATGCTCAGTCCGGTTAATTCAGCAACTGGATGGAAGCCCCTACTGTGGGGCTCTCCATTTTGTTCACTATCAGTTTCTAAGCCAGGTGTCATACAAAGGGATCAACAACAACCCTTGGATTGGGTTATTTGCATAATGACAGGCGCTGCAAGGATATGCAGCTTTTAGGTTTGCATCAGGCAACATTGCGCTTTAGATCCCGGCGCGAATTCAGGTCGGTGGTGCTGTTGCTACTTGATTCAGCTAGCAGAACACGGATATCACGCAGTTCCTCSAGGATTGTGCTGAGCAGTTGTTGAGTTGCTGAATAGGGGGAGTTGAGCACCTCAACCGTTACCTCCTTGATGCGCAGCACATCCCTGGCAAAACGAGCCACCTCATTGGGGTGAAATAGCAACGCTTCCTTTTGGTCGCTGCGATATTCAGGATTGAGCTTGCGGGCGTTAAAGGGTGGATTGAGGTTGCGGGGGTCGGTGTTTGTGTATCTGTAAACRGATGCCCTAGAGCGATTTAGGGCCCGCTGCACGTCATCGATGGAGATGAGTGCATCACTGGCAACTACTTCTTCGTTCGTGTAACCCATGGGGGATATGGCAACCATGAGACAGCTCTTGGACAAGCGGGATTTCGCCAGACCATAGCAGATGTTTTTCGTTGGTCCAGGCTTAAATCCTGTGCTGTGGAGCTAAAAAAAGCGTCCCATCGCCGCGGCCCAGTGATAGCTTCCGGCCAAGCCACAAATTCCCCATGCGCGTCTCCCGTTTACTCCTGGTGACGCTGCGCGATGACCCCGCCGAAGCTGAAATCCCCTCCCATCGCCTCCTGGTGAGGGCCGGTTACATCAGAAGGCTGGCGGCTGGCATCTACGCCTATCTGCCTTTGATGTGGCGGGTTTTAAGCAAGGTCTCAGCGATTGTTCGAGAGGAGATGAATGCCACCGGCGCGCTGGAAACCCTCTTGCCCCAGCTCCAGCCGGCAGAGCTCTGGCAGCGCAGTGGCCGTTGGGCTGGCTACACCGATGGGGAAGGAATCATGTTCAACCTGGTGGATCGCCAGGATCGTGCCCTGGGGCTTGGCCCCACCCATGAAGAGGTAATCACCACCCTGGCTGCTGATTTGTTGCGTTCCTACAGGCAATTACCWGCAAGCCTYTATCAAATTCAAACCAAATTCCGTGATGAAATCAGACCCCGCTTTGGCTTGATGCGCGGCCGCGAATTCATCATGAAGGATGCCTATTCCTTCCATGCCAGCAGCGGCGACCTGGCCAACACCTATGGGGTGATGGAAGCGGCCTATAAGCGAATTTTTGCCCGTTGCGGTGTGCAGTCGATCGCAGTTGATGCTGATAGCGGTGCGATTGGTGGCTCCGCCAGTAAGGAATTCATGGTTACGGCCGACGCCGGTGAAGATCTGATTTTGATCAGCGCAGATAACAGCTATGCCGCCAACCAGGAAAGGGCTGAATCCTTGGCACCGGAAGCTGAACCACTTTTGATAGCCGAAGCCAGTTATCTGGCTACCCCTGGTCAAACCAGCATTGAAGCCCTTTGTTCAGCCCATGGCTTTCAACMGAGCCAAACGGTGAAGGTGCTTTTGCTGGTGGCGCGTTTCAGCAATGGCACTAGCCACGCATTGCTGGTGAGCCTGCGGGGCGACCAGCAAYTAAATGAGGTGAAATTGAGCAATGCCCTAACCAGAGCCCATGGTTCCCAATGGGGAAGCCTGCTCAAACTGCAGGCCTTGGAAGCATCYTGCTTGGCAGATCCCMGCTTGATTCCGATGGGCTATGTGGGTCCTGATCTGGATGATTCCGTGCTGGCWGGCAGCCCATCACTGGCGCCAAAATTTTTGCGTTAYGCCGATAGCAGCGCCGCCCAGCTCAACTGTTTTGTTTGCGGTGCAAACACCCCTAACCAACATTTGGTTGGGGCCCGCTGGGGCACCAATGGGATTCCACTGCCTGAGGTGCTTGATCTGCGTTCCGCCCAAGCGGGCGACCGCTGCTGCCACGATCCAGCTCAAGTGCTCCAGGCCACCCGCGGCATTGAGGTGGGGCACATTTTTCAATTGGGTAGGAAGTATTCAGAAGCGCTTGATGCCCGTTTCACCAATGAACAGGGAGAGGAGGAGGCCCTGTGGATGGGCTGTTACGGCATTGGGGTTTCGCGCTTGGCCCAGGCTGCTGTGGAACAAAACCACGATTCTGCCGGCATCATTTGGCCAGTGCCGATTGCCCCATTTGAGGTGGTGTTAGTAATCGCCAGTGCCCAAGATCCCCAACAGGTAGACCTGGCAGAGGGGCTCTATGGGCAATTGCTMGCAGCTGGTGTTGATGCGCTCTTGGATGATCGCAGCGAGCGGGCGGGAGTGAAATTTAAGGATGCTGAATTGATCGGCATTCCCTGGMGACTGGTGGTGGGCAGGGGAGCCGCCAATGGGGTGGTGGAGTTGGTTGAACGCTCCAGTGGCGATAAACAGGAGGGCCCTGCATCTGAACTAATAGATTTTTTACTCAAGCGCCTGAGCCTTCAACGGCTAGGTGATTAGTGAAATCCCTGCTCCCCCTCTCGGGCTTTGGCCTTTTGCTTTGCCTATGGGGCTGCGGGCAGCCTGTTGCCCGCTTAGGCAGCCGTGAGGTGTGGCTAGGTGAATCAAAAACCAAAACCCGTTTAGGGCCAGATCGAAGCCTTTGGCAACTGCCGGTTTTAATTAAAAATCCAGCTGGCGAGCAAATCAGCCTGGAGGTTCAGTTGGAGTGCGATGGCGCTAGGCCGGCCAGCGGTTTGATCAGTTTGATTAATTTGCGCCGTGAGGATCCGCTGCTGGGTATTAATCGACGCGATCCTTCCCTTGAACGCAGTTGGTCGGGGGCTGATGGAAGCCTTCCTCCAACTTGGCTAAAACAGCTTGCAATCAGCCATTGCMCAGCTGCGCAGCTGCCCCCCCGTTGGCGTAGCAATTAAGCTTTAGCAATTGCTTGGAAACCATGTTGCCCACAAAGCTGCAATCGCTCTTAAGGCACATGCAAAACCAAATAAACGAGCAACTGATAARGCCTTTGCTCAGCTTTCTTCTGATCGGCTGTTTGGCCCTTGGCCTAACGGCTTGTGGTGAATCTGCTTCCGGTTTAACCGGATCCTATGTAGACGACACCATGGCGGTGGCAGAAGCCTTGATAACCACCATCTCCACTCCGGCTGAGGGGCCAGAGCGGGCTAACCAGCAGCGAGATGCCAGGGCCCTAATCAATAGCTACATCGCCCTCTATCGCCCCAATAGTTCCGTGAACGGACTCGCCTCCTTCACCACAATGCAAACAGCCCTGAATTCCTTAGCTGGCCACTACGCCAGCTATGCCAATAGACCATTGCCCGAGGCCTTGGTAAAGCGCATAGATAAGGAATTACACAAGGCTGAAACTAGTGTTACCAGRGGATCTTGAGCAATCTTGCAGCAATTTAAAAGTTTTTCTTTGACTCAAGGCACCTTGATCTGAGAAACTTTCGGATTGTCTTGAGAAGCGGCCCCGTGCCGCCCTTGCCTTGGCCAACGTTGTCGTCATAGGGGCTCAGTGGGGTGACGAAGGCAAGGGGAAAATTACCGACTTGCTAAGCCGCTCCGCCGATGTGGTGGTGCGTTACCAGGGGGGGGTAAATGCCGGTCACACGATTGTTGTGGATGGCAAGGTGCTCAAGTTGCACCTCATTCCCTCGGGAATCCTCTACCCAGACACCATGTGTCTGATCGGTTCCGGCACTGTTGTAGATCCCAAGGTGTTGCTCGGTGAGCTGGAGATGCTCGCCAGCAATGGCATTGATGCCAGTGGTTTGAAGGTGGCATCCACTGCYCACGTAACCATGCCCTATCACCGCCTGCTCGATAAGGCGATTGAGGAGCAACGGGGTAGTGGTCGCATCGGTACCACCGGCCGCGGCATCGGCCCCACCTATTCAGATAAAGCAGAGCGCAATGGCATTCGGGTAATCGACCTCCTTGATGAGGCACACCTGCGCGAAAGGCTCGAGGGCCCAATTAAAACCAAGAATTTGCTYCTGGAGCGMATYCATGGCCTAGAGCCCCTTAACGCTGAGGCTGTTATTGCTGAATACGCCGGTTATGGGCGCCTATTGGCACCCCATGTGGTGGATTGCATCCGCAGCATCCATGGGGCAGCAAAAGCACGCAAAAATATTCTTTTTGAAGGGGCCCAGGGCACCCTGCTTGATTTAGATCACGGCACCTATCCCTACGTAACTTCCTCAAATCCTGTGGCTGGGGGCGCCTGTATTGGCGCTGGAGTGGGGCCCACCCTGATCGATCGCGTAATTGGGGTTGCCAAGGCTTACACCACAAGGGTTGGTGAGGGCCCTTTCCCAACGGAACTGGAGGGGAGCCTGTCGGATCACCTCTGCGATCGCGGCGGTGAATACGGCACTACCACTGGCCGCCGCCGCCGCTGTGGTTGGTTTGATGGAGTGATCGGYCGCTATGCCGTTGARGTGAATGGCCTTGATTGCTTGGCGATCACRAAGTTGGATGTGCTCGATGAACTAGATGAAATTGAAGTTTGTGTTGCCTATGAGCTCGATGGTGAGCGGATTATGCATTTCCCAAGCAGTGCAGCTGATTTCGCCCGTTGCCGCCCAGTTTATGAAACCCTGCCCGGCTGGCAAACCTCCACGGCCGATTGTCGCCGKTTAGATGAATTGCCCGCCACGGCAATGGCCTACTTGCGTTTTCTGGCTGAATTGATGGAGGTGCCCATTGCAATTGTGTCGCTTGGGGCCAGCCGTGATCAAACGATCGTGGTGGAGGATCCCATCCACGGACCAAAACGAGCACTCCTGAGCGCATGACATCCCCCCGCTTCGATGTGGTTGGCATTGGTAATGCCATCGTTGATGTGTTGGCTCCAKCCAGTGAGCAATTTTTGCTATCGCAAGGTATGCAAAAAGGCACCATGGCCCTTTTGAACGCTGAGCAGGCAGATAGCTTGTATAGCGCCATGGGGAATGGCATCGAAACCTCCGGAGGTTCTGCCGCAAATACGATTGCAGCCGTTGCCCAGCTTGGGGCTAGGGCCGGTTTTATCGGCCGGGTGCGCAATGATCAGTTGGGTGAAATATTTGCCCATGATTTAAGGGCCACTGGCGCAAGATTTGATACTCCCGCCGCTGAATCAGGAGCTGCCACTGCCCGCTGCATGATTCTTGTTACCCCTGATGCCCAACGCACGATGGGCACTTTTCTTGGCGCTTCTATTGATTTAGATCCCAAGGATCTAGACCTTTCKATGGTGCGTGAAACCAAAGTTCTGTATCTAGAGGGTTATCTCTGGGATGCTGAGGCCGCAAAACAAGCTTTTCTTGCCGCTGCCGCTGAAGTAAAAGCCCATGGCGGTGAGGTTGCCCTAAGCCTCTCTGATCCATTTTGCGTGGGACGGCATCAACAGAGCTTTCTTGAATTAGTGGAAGGTTATGTTGATATTTTGTTTGCTAATGAAGCAGAAATCACTAGTTTGTATAACACTGATTCCTTTGAAGTTGCTACGGATTTAGTGCGTGGTCATTGCAAGATTGCTTGCCTCACGCGCAGYTCTGAGGGATCATTGGTGCTCACTGGYGATACTACTTTTTCAATACCGCCCTATCRTTTTGGCGATTTGCTCGACACCACAGGTGCCGGTGAYTGCTACGCCGCTGGTTTCCTTTATGGCTATAGCCARGGCTGGAGCTACGAACGTTGCGGGCATGCYGGTTCGATCTGCGCGGGTAGGGTTGTTACCCAAATGGGTCCCCGTTCGCAGGTTGATTTGTTGGGATTAATTGAAGCTAATTTAGTTGGTATTGATTAAGCGTTATGAACATTATGATACAAAATTGCTGAGTCTTCACCTGTTCCAAATGTTGATTGCCAATTGGCTATTTCAGATATTTTATTTGAATCACTTGTTTGCCCCATGGCAAGTGCAAAATATAACTCACCCGCGCTAAGTTCTTGAAGTTTTTGCATGGATTCACTCATTGAATCATTTGCAACTTCCGAGAAATCTGAAGTCGCCATCTCAGTTGGTGCCTTTTCGCTAGTATTAGCTTCTTCTGGTTTTTGAGAAGTATCAGATACATCAATGGTTTCTTGGGATGTGTCAATGGTTTCTGATGTTCCTTGAGTGCTACTAGACGTATCTACTGCAGTGGATTCTTTCGTGCTTGTTGCAACTTCTTCTTCGAGGAGGTCTAAGGCTCCTTTCTCGCTAGAAGGTAAAGGTTTTATCTCTGAGGAATTTAACGGGTCCGCCTGGAGTACTTTCTCCACCTCAACTGCTAATTCGGCCATTTTTATTAAATAAATTTATTATAATAATAGCTGAGCGATCTCAATTCCGCAACAATTTTAAGCCTGTGGAATCCTTTAGCAGTTATTCATTTTTACATAATTCAATTCCCGTAATTACACGGTTGCCCAATTTGAGCCAGTAGTTCTTTGATGTTTAAGCCAGCGCCGTTAGGGCGGGAAAGCAAAAGCAATTGCAGATTTAAGGCTTTACAAAGTTCATGCCAATGGTTCTCATTCAGGCCCCCCGATTGACGGGTGAGCACGCTGTGGCAGCCCCATTGGCGGCAGAGAGCTGCCTCCACRAACCATTGGCTCGGATGGGGTTTCAAGCAGGCAATCCGCTCAGGGGCAAAGCCATGGCTAAGGGCCTGCCTTAGGGCCCCAGGGCTAGGCAATAGGCGCACGCAGTGGTCGCTAGCTCTGCTGTATTGCAATGCTTTGCTCAATTCCCTGGCCCCAAGGGCTAGGAGTAATACCTTGCCCTCAAGRGCTTCATTGTTTAGGGCGGCAAGATTGGGCAAAATYTTTGCCTTTCCTGGTGCCAGCTCCGGCCGCCAATAGCGCAGCAGTGGCTGGTGTAATTCGCYGCAGGCTTGGTTTAGTTGCTGATGAATATGGCGKGCAAATGGATGGGTGGCATCAATTACCCAGCGGCAGGGCCATTGCTCGAGGGCAAGCTTTAATTCGCCGTTATTTCCCAGGGCGCCAATTTGGATTTCCAGTTTGGGATGGTTTGGATAGGCGCGGGCAGCGGCGGCTGAAACAACACTCACCCTTAGCTGCCAGCCCCGCCCTATCAAGGCCYYGGCCAGTTTTGGCCCTTCTCCCGTACCACTRAGCAGCCAGAGCCGCTGGTGGCTGGGGACTGATTGGGGGAGAATAGGAACCACGGTTGCGTTTTTGTTGTGAACCAATGCCTGCTGGAAGTTGAAGTGCTGGAGGCTCCAAAAATTAGATACACCCAAGACAACCAAACCCCTATTGCCGAAATGGCCGTGCGGCTTGAGGGTTTGCGGCCYGARGACCCAGCCGGCGAACTTAAGGTTGTTGGTTTTGGCAGCTTGGCCCAAGACCTACAAAACCGAGTAAGCGTTGGTCAACGCTTGGTGGTTGAAGGGCGTTTACGCATGAACACCGTGGCCCGTGCCGATGGAGTTAAGGAAAAAAAGGTTGAATTCACCTTGGCCCGTATCCACCCGCTGGGTGCCAGCCCAGCAACGCCYCAAGTTGCTGCRGTAGCGCCTGTGGCAACGGTGGCGAACAAGCCGCCGGCAGCAGYAGCTAAAGCCAGCCCATCGGTGCAACCAACCAGTTGGAACACAGGCCCCCTGGTGGATTTACCAGAGGATGAAATTCCCTTCTAGCCGGCTTAATTGGGGGATATTTTTTGGCTTGCTAGCTCCAGCAGTTGGCCTAATTCCCTCTCTAAGGCCGCTAGATCAAGGCGCAGTTCCGGCCAGCTGCCGCCATCAAGTTCCCTTARTAACCAACCACGGTCTTGCTCAAGAGCTGTAATCAGCTCTTTGGCATCGCTTTGTTCAGAAGCTTCTGAGCTGCTGGTCATATAAAGCTTGAATCAAGCCCCATCCTGGAGCCCTTTGGAGGAAGATGGCGGAATGCAAGCCATTCTTTCCCCCGGTTCCCTYTTAACCGTGTTGGGCTCGGTGCTCACGGTTATCGGTTCGATTGCCTACGCCACCGACGCGCCCAATCTCAGTTTGCCAACAATTTTCTATGGCATCCCCATATTTTTGGGGGGCCTTGCCCTTAAATCCTCCGAGCTGCCGCCGGTGAGGCGCCTAACGGCCCCTGCCCAATTTCAAGAACTGCGCGATAAAACTGCCACCGAGGGTCAACTCAAATTGCTCAAGGATGTGGTGCGATGGCGTTATGGCCAAAAAGCACACCTGGAAAGTTCCTTGGAGGCGCTCAAATTGTGGGATGAAGATAATCCGCCCCAGCTTGAAAGCATCGAGGAATACAACTATGGCGATCGCTATGCCCTGCGCCTGCAAGTGCAGCTCAACGCCGTTGATAAAAGCCGTTGGTTTGCCTTGGAGGATCGTTTGGGTAGATTTTTTGGCCCCGGCTTAGAGGCTTGCCTAGAGGAAAACGGTGCCAATGCCCTGAACATTTGTTTTAGACAGCCATGCCCATAGATCCGAGCATCTCCCCCCACGACGCCCTAAGGGTGGAGGTTCTTAGTGAAGCACTGCCTTTCATCCAGCGTTTTAGTGGCCGCAGGGTGGTTATCAAATACGGCGGTGCCGCCATGGTGGATGAACATCTGCGCGAGGCGGTTTTTCGCGATATAGCCCTRCTTGCCAGTGTTGGTGTGCGACCCGTTGTAGTGCACGGTGGTGGACCCGAGATCAATCAATGGTTAAAGCGTTTGGCGATTGAGGCGGTTTTTCAAGAGGGTTTAAGGGTTACCGATCCCGCCACCATGGACGTGGTGGAAATGGTTTTGGTAGGGCGGGTAAATAAGCAAATTGTTAATGGTTTAAATCATGTGGGCGGCAATGCCGTTGGCTTYAGTGGCGCCGATGGAGGCCTTGTGCAGGCACGTACCCATGGGGACGGCTCATTGGGGCTTGTTGGCGATGTGGCACGGGTTAATCCGGCCGTGATTATTCCGCTTTTGGATTTGGGTTATATCCCAGTGATTTCCAGTGTTGCCCCAAACGYTGAAGGGCAGTCTTACAACATCAATGCCGATACGGTTGCAGGTGAGTTGGCGGCTGCTTTAGATGCCGAAAAGCTTGTGCTCCTCACCGACACACCKGGGATTTTGCGGGATCGGGCCGATCCAGGTTCATTGATTCGCCACAGCACCCTTTCTCAAGCSAGGGAATTGATCGCCAGCGGGGTTGTGGCCGGTGGCATGGTTCCAAAAACCGAATGCTGCATTCGCGCCCTAGCCCAAGGGGTTAAGGCAGCCCATATCGTTGATGGYCGKGTGCCCCACGCGCTTTTGCTCGAAGTGTTYACCAAGGCGGGCATTGGCACCATGGTGGTGGGAAGCAGTTCGGGTTAGGCCAGATGCACCCAGAAGCGCGGCGAGCCCTTGATTGTGGTGAATATCGCAAGGTGGTGAGCTTGCTCGAGCCGCTGCGAACCGAACTACCTGCATCCAATGCCAAGGGAGCTGAATTGCGGCTGTGGCTGGCTACCGCATATCAAGGTTTGAATGATCAAGCCAGTGCTGTTTCCTGTTGCCGTGAGGTGATCCTGGTTGGTGGTGGTGAGCAACGCCGCCAGGCCCAGGCGGTTTTAGCAATTATCGAAGCGCCCGTTTTGCAACGCCCTAAGGAATGGAGCATCGAATTGCCCCACCTTGGTGATAGCCCCCCCCTTGAGGGCTTAGCCCGCGGCGCGGCAAGCCGTGGCAGGGCAAAAAAAGAAATGCCTAAACCTGCACCACCGGTTGGTAAAACAAAGGCTCCCATTGGCTTTGCCCTATTCGCTGGCCTCTTTTTGCTATGCCTCACCCTGCTGCTAGCCGGTTGCATGAGGGTTGATAGCAGCATTGAATTCCATGGGCCAGGCAGGCTTGAATTCCAGCAGCAATTGCAGGGGCAACCAGCCAGCCGCAGTGGGGTTTTAATCCTCGAGCAATTAAAACCACTAATTGGGGTTGAGTTGCAACGCTTTGAGCAGCGCTATGGCATTGAAGTGCAGGAGCCGGAAATCAACTGGCGTGAGCGCAACTGGCTTGTGGGAGTTCAGCAGCAGATGCAATTGAGCTGGGATCTGAGAGCGCTTGATCCTGTGCCCGGCTTGTTTATGCACCTGCATTTCAGGCCCCTGGCCYCAAGGGCTGTTGAACTAGCAGAACCCCTAATGCCGGAGGCAGAGGGTGCAAATGGTTTGGATTGGCAACTATTGCCAGGCCAATTAAATCGATTCGAATTTTCCTGCTGGCGATGGAGTGGCCTGGGCTTAGGCGCACTGGCAACAGCATTTTTGCTTGCAACTAGCTTGTTGCTCCAACAGAGATTGCTTAAAGCTCCAACGGATCTGGATCGATCGCCAGATGCACCCCTTTAGGCAGCAATTGGCGTAACTCTTGCTCAGTTGGTAGCGGAATGGCGCTGCYAGATGGGCCTTGAAGCAGGAGTTGCCAGCGGCTRAGGCCAGCTACCTTTGCCCGAGGTGCCGGGGCWGGCCCGATGGCCAGCCAATCGGCAGCTTTTAATTGCTTCGATACATGGTTCAGCAGGGTGGTTGCTGCACTGGCTGTGATGCTTGCTTGCGTGCCTGCAAAGCGCAGTAAACAGGCGCGGCTGAAGGGCACCAACCCGGCCGAGCGCCTTAGGGCAACCTCCTCCTYCAAAAATTGTTCATAGCTACCCGCCAAAAGATGCTTAATAACGCGATGGTCTGGATCGTAGSTTTGAACTAGAACTTCCCCTGGTTGYTCCCCCCGGCCCGCTCTGCCTGCCAGTTGAAGTAGTAATTGCAAGCTTTGTTCCGCTGCCCGTAGGTCGGGGCGATGCAAAAGGCCATCGGCAGCTAGAACAACCGCCAGAGTTACCTTTGGCAGATCCATGCCCTTAGCAAGCATTTGGGTGCCAACTAAAACGTCGGCTTCTCCAGCGGCAAAACGATCCAATAATTGTTTGTGGCCATCCCTTCCCCGGGTGCTATCACGGTCAAAACGCAATAGGCGCATACCTTCTAGCTCTTGCTCTAGCTGCTCCAATACTTTTTGGGTGCCGGCTCCAAACGGCTTAAAAGCGGTAGAACCGCAGTTCCCACAGCGGCTTGCCAGCTCTTCCCGGTGGTCGCACCAATGGCAGCGCAACCAGCTTTGGCCATTGCTGTTGCGATGCACCGTGAGTGAAACATCGCAATGGGGACAGCTCACCGCTTCCCCGCAACTCCTACAGCTCAAAAAAGTGTTGTAACCCCGCCGGGGTACTAACACCACAGCCTGTTGGCCGCGATCGGCTAGGCCGCTGAGTCGATCCAAAAGTGGTCTGCTGAGCAGGCGTCGATGGCCCTCTGCCAGCTCAAGCCGCATATCCACCACCCGCACCGGCGGCAATGGCCTGGCGGCAATGCGTTGCGGCAAACGCAATAGGCCAATGCTGGCTTTGGCACCTTGGCAGGCAAGCCAGGTTTCCAGGCAAGGGGTGGCACTGCCCAGAAGGATTAAACAACCCTCCTTTTCCTGCCTGAGCCGAGCAACATCCCTGGCGTGATAACAGGGCATTGGTGCTTCTTGTTTGTATGAACTGTCGTGCTCCTCATCCAGCACGATTAAACCAAGCTTGGGCAGYGGTAAAAAAATTGCSGAACGGGTTCCCACCACAATGCAGGGGCTGCCGGAACGGCAATGGCGCCAGGCGGCAAGTCGTTCGCCTTCGCTTAGGCCTGAGTGATAGGCCACCACAGCGCCAGCAAAGCGGCGGCGGCARCGCTCYAAAAGTTGGGGTATGAGTCCTATTTCAGGGGTRAGGAGCAAAACACTTTTGCCAGCAGCTAGTTCTGGAGCACAGCAGCGCAGRTAGATCTCGGTTTTACCTGATCCGGTTACTCCCCAAAGCAGCCATTGGCGTTGATTGCTTTGCTGCTTAAGCCGCTCTAATACCGCTGCTTGATCCGGATTTAGCTCTGGTGGGATTTCAAGGCTGGGGCTAGAGCTGCTTGGCCAACCCTTTGGGGGCTGAAGTTCGCTTTTGAGTTGAACTAAACCCTTGCGTTCAAGGGCCTTCAATAACGACCTACCAAAGCCAGCCGCAATCAGTTCTTTTGCCGGCTGAGAACCTGTTAGCTGCAATTGCTCAAGAAGGCCTTGTTGCTTTTGGGTGAGGCATGCTGGGGCCGCCCCGGGGATGGCTGAGGCCACCAACTGCTTRCAACCAAGGCCAGCTGCCTGCTGCTTTTTACCTAGCCAGCCATTCGGCAGAGCAGTTTTAAGCACYTGGAATTGGGCGGTGTGGCACTGGGCTGCAACTGCCACGAGCAAATCCTGCCAGCGTTCGTTTATGGCTGCGCTTTCAAGYCTTTCAAGCACTGGCTCCAGTGCTAACCCTTCAGGGGTTTCGGCATTAACTGAACAAACCAAACCGTTATGAAGCCTGCCCCGCAGTTTCACCCTCACCAGATCCCCCTTTTGCAGGGCGGGGCAATCGCCTTGGCCATAGGTGAGCAGCAGCCCTTCCCGGCCCGCTTCAACCCACACATTTACAGCTGTTCCTAGCCCGCCCACTTAATGCCCGCTCGTTGGGGAGCCCAACCCGTTATCCAAACCYACTTATTGATTACTTGCCGATCCTCTGATCTTTTCTTAAGATATGRGGGTTGGGCTGCTAAGCAGCTCCCGGAACACGGCAGAGTTCCGGCCAGTGGGTAGACCTTGGGAAGCTTGCTTCGGGTCTGCGATCACCCCTGACAACCCTGTCAAACCATTTCGCCAGCAATGCTTGGCGAAAGATCTTGCTGAAAACTATTTTCAAAAAATATTTGGCCCCTGCCCGATTGTTTCTGGCTGAAGCCTTTATTTGCTTGCTTCCCCCTGTTGCATCCCGATCGCATGACTGCTACTGCTGTGACTGAATCTGTGCCCGAAGTGGCAGAAATCGAGCCCACTTTGGCTACAGCCAAAACGGCTGAATTGCCCGTGGTGGCAAAAAAAGCAGCAGCTAAAACCAAAGCTCCTGCTCAGCTGAGCCAAAACYAAAGAAATCAGCMAAATCAGCAGCAGATCCCGTTGCTGATGAGGAGTTCACCGTTGAGGTGAGCGCCGAAGAATTGCAGGAGGTGGCAGATGCCCTTTCCTCAGATCTTAAAGATGGCAAGGGCGCTATTAAAACCCCTAGCATCAAAATTGGSCCCAAAGGTGTTTACACCGAGGATTCAATCAGGGTTTATTTGCAGGAAATAGGCCGRATTCGTTTGCTAAGGGCGGATGAAGAAATCGAATTAGCACGTAAAATTGCTGATTTATTGCAATTAGAAGAACTTGCCACCCAGTTTGAAGAAGATAACGGCCACTATCCAGATAACAAGGAATGGGCAGCCTTAGTTGAGATGCCATTGATTAAGTTTAGGCGTCGGCTGATGCTTGGCAGGCGAGCAAAGGAAAAAATGGTGCAATCTAATTTGCGCCTTGTTGTWTCRATTGCYAAGAAGTATATGAACCGTGGCCTCTCCTTCCAGGATTTAATCCAGGAAGGCAGCCTAGGTTTGATCAGGGCAGCTGAAAAGTTCGACCATGAGAAGGGTTATAAATTCTCCACCTACGCAACATGGTGGATTCGTCAAGCAATCACCCGCGCCATTGCAGATCAAAGCAGAACAATTCGTTTGCCAGTGCACTTATATGAAACAATYTCGCGGATTAAAAAAACTACTAAAATCCTAAGCCAGGAATTTGGACGCAAGCCAACGGAGGAAGAGATTGCAGAATCGATGGAAATGACCATCGAAAAATTACGTTTTATAGCTAAATCAGCCCAATTGCCKATTTCCCTAGAAACACCAATTGGYAAAGAGGAAGACTCCCGCTTGGGTGATTTCATCGAAGCAGATATCGAGAATCCAGATCAAGATGTTGCAAAAAATCTGTTAAGGGAAGATCTTGAGGGCGTACTTGCWACCCTCAGCCCACGGGAGCGCGATGTATTGCGTTTACGCTACGGCTTAGATGATGGAAGGATGAAAACCTTGGAAGAAATTGGTCAAATTTTTGATGTTACACGCGAAAGAATTCGTCAAATTGAAGCTAAAGCCCTACGCAAATTGCGCCATCCAAATCGCAATGGCATCCTCAAAGAATATATTAAATAATACAAACAAGGTGTATTAAGTGATTCTTGAAGATTTAAAGGGTTTGAGATCTGCCCCTGATTTAACAGCCCAGCAGAAACAACAGCTCGCAGAGGATCTCAAGCAGCGCATTGCCGCTTGCGATTGGTTCACGGTGGGGGTTATGGCCCCCGGCGCAGATCAAGCCTTGGCTAGTTTGCGTGCCATGGAAGCMAGCCTTGGCTGGCAAGCGATGCAATTGCTTGATCAACACCAACTACCAGATGGGGCTGTGTTTTTAAAGGCCAATCAACGCACTGGAACCGTAACGCTTCGCCATGAGGCTGGCCTGGGGGAGGGCTTGTTAATCAGCGGCCAATGCCCCTCTAATCCTGCCGCTGAAGACACCTGGGGSCCCCTGCCGCTGGATTTCTTCATCTGATCCCTTTATTAGGGGGCGACTACGTAGGCTAAATGGCTGTTTTTGGCCGGTTACCGGACAACCCAACGCACTGATGACCATCTCCACCCTTCGAATCGCTTCCCGCCGCAGCCAATTGGCGATGGTGCAAACCGAGTGGGTGCAGGCTGAATTGCTGCGGGCCCATCCCGGCCTWGAAATCAGCATCGAGGCAATGGCCACCCAAGGGGACAAAATCCTTGATGTKGCATTGGCAAAAATTGGTGATAAGGGTTTATTTACTAAGGAATTAGAAGCGCAGATGTTGGTTAATCATGCAGATATTGCAGTGCATAGCCTCAAGGATTTACCAACCAATCTGCCCGCTGGTTTRATGCTGGGCTGTGTTACCGAAAGGGAGGATCCAGCGGATGCCCTGGTGGTTCATTCCCGCCAYCTCGATAAATCSCTTGCCAGCTTGCCTGAAGGATCAGTTGTTGGCACTAGTTCCCTGCGGCGTTTAGCGCAACTGCGCTACCACTATCCCCATCTTGTTTTTAAGGATGTGCGAGGTAATGTAATAACTAGGTTAGAGAAGCTTGATTCTGGCGATTATGACTGTTTGATATTAGCGGCCGCGGGCCTAGGCCGCTTAGGACTTGCAGATCGTATCCACGAGTTAATTGATCCAAGTATTTCACTCCATGCTGTTGGTCAAGGTGCATTGGGAATTGAATGCAGGRAAGCKGATCCTGAAGTGTTGGCATTAATCAAAGTATTAGAGCATCGCCCAACGGCATTGCGTTGTTTAGCAGAAAGGTCTTTTTTGCGCAGCCTTGAGGGSGGTTGCCAGGTGCCAATTGGCGTWAATAGCAGCTTTGATTCTGCCGATAATTTAGTGCTCACAGGTATGGTGGCGAGCCTTGATGGAAAGCGTTTAATACGTGATCAAGTGCAAGGCAGCCAGGCTGATCCTGAAGCGATAGGAATTGCCCTGGCYGAAAAATTACGCAGCCAAGGGGCAGGGGAAATTCTCCAACAGATATTTGCAGATGTTAGACCCCAARGCTGAAGCCACTGCCGCTCCATTTCAGTGGGGTTTACTGGCGTGGGCAGCCCTAGTTGGCTTACTTACCGGYTTGGCAATTGTTGGTTTTCATTATCTACTTGGCTTTATTAATAATCTGATCTACGGMCCATTTGTTGCCTTCGTGATGGATGCGGTTGGCCCCCATCCATTRGTGCCKGARGTGCTGCCGCCGCCGCCACCGCCAGCGGCTGCAACKCCATTGCAGTCTTTATTACAAATAGGCCTAGGTGGCTTGGGAGTTCTATCGCCACCACCTGTGCTGCCGCCTGAACCTGTGTTGCCGCCGGTGCCAATGCCGCYGCCATGGTTGAGCAGTTGGCCTGTGGTTYTRGGACCCGTGCTCGGCGGATTGTTGGTGGGKTTACTGCGGTTGCTAAGCAAAGATTTGGGCCCCAGTTTGCCCAGTTTGATGGCGATGGCTGATGGTCGCTTGCAAGCGGAGCCACGCCTACCTTTTGCCCGTTTAATTGGTGCTTCGATCAGCCTTGGCAGTGGCGCATCCCTTGGCCCCGAGGGGCCAAGTGTTGAAAGTGGCGGAAATATTGGCCTGTGGCTTGGCAGGAGAGCAGGTCTTACTCCTGATGCACTTAAAGCCCTTGTGGGTGCTGGCGTTGCCGCTGGTTTAGCCGCTGGCTTCAGGGCACCTATYGCMGGGGTGTTTTTTGCTTTTGARGGGGCCTACAGCACCATCCCAGGCAGGCCAAGCCTGCGGGCAGTGCTGGTGGCTGCTGTTAGTTCCACCCTGGTTATTCAGTTGGGTTTGGGAGATGAACCAATCTTTCGCCTKCCGGCCTATGAAGTGCGTTCCCCCTTGGAATTGCCCCTTTATTTRGGTTTGGGATTACTTGCCAGTTTTGTGGCATGGGCCCTGGTGCGCCTACTTGCCCTTGGSCGCAGTGAAGCKGTTCAAGCGAAATTRGAATTAATTCCCCCTTGGYTGATAACAGCYGTTGGGGGCCTTGCTGTTGGGTTATTAGCCCTTGGTTTTCCACAGGTGCTAGGCGTTGGTTACGACACTGTTGAATCACTTCTCGGCTCTGGCGGTGGCATCAGCCTGTTAACACTGCTGGCCCTATTAATWGTTAAATTAGTTGCCACAGGTGTTAGTAATGCCACCGGATTTATTGGTGGTGGTTTTGCACCTTCTCTATTTTTAGGYGCTGTTTTAGGTAGTTTTTATGGGCAATTATTGGGCGATGGTGGTTTTGGCTTACCGGTAGCTGAGGCGCCTGCCTACGCCATGGTGGGTATGGCGGCAGTGCTTGCCGGTGCTGCTAGGGCACCGCTAACGGCMTTGCTGTTGTTATTTGARYTMACCCGCGACATTCGAATTGTGTTGCCATTGATGGCAGCTACTGGCTTGAGTGCCCTGTTGGTGGAGCGWTGGCAGGGKTTAAGTGATCCAGGCTTATTGGGCCCTGATCCGGTGGAGGAGGAAAGGCGCRGCCAATTGCAACAGTTATTAGTGGCTGAGGCCCTAGAACCTGAGGCGCCATTGGTTTTGCCCGCTGATCTAGCACCGTCTACGGCATTGGCGATGTTGCTTGATGCCCATGGCCATTGTTTGTTGGTGGAGCARGCGGGATGGGTGAAAGGTTTAATTACCCTTGCTGATTTGCAACAGGTGCTTAATTCMAAGCGATCAGTTTCTTTTTTACAGGATTGTTTACGCAGTGAATTGGTTTGGCTGCCATCATCTGCAGATTTAAGTAGATTAGAAGATCAATTGCGGCCCAATGGGCTCAGGCAATTACCGGTATTTATGGTTGAGGAAGGTTTATCTGCTCAGCTACCRCAGGGTTTGCCGCCGGAGGGTTTAGCCGTAACGCAGTTGCAAGGAATTGCTAGCCGCGATGGTTTAGCCAGGGCCCTAGCTAGGCGGATCAAGGGTTAGGTTTGGCCGGGCGCTGAGCCTTAATAACCTATGGATTGCCCACCAGGCCAGCACGATTGCCGCTGAAAAAAATAGCCAATGCAGGCTGTAAAAAAAGTATTTAAAAGTTGAAAGCCATGGGGAGAATGTTGATATTGTGACCATTGCTGATGACAAGAGAGCAAGAAGACTGCTTTGAAATAAAACTCCAGAGCACAGATACACCTCAGCAAGATCGCGGGGTGTGCTGAAGGTTTTACCGTTGCTGCACCAGGTCATGGCATAGGCAGCAAGGCTCAGTACCACCACAAAAAAGCCCACTGGCAAAAGCTCTGCTGAACTACCAAAGTCCCCACCCTTGGAAAAAATCAGTAGCAGCCCTARTAGGGCCAGAATTGCGCTGATCAGCTGGGCTAAGACCCTACGCACTAAAACCATGTTTAATAAATCAGTTTTAATTAATTTAAGCGAATGCCCCGGCAAAGGCATTGTGATCTAGAGCTGTTTGCTTGGCATAGCTCTGTGCATAGATGGCTAGTTGGCTGGGGTAGCGGGGGATGCTTTCCAATAGCCCATTGATCTCTGCTGGATTACCACTGCGGGCATGGGATTTGGCAAGGGCTTCGGCGCAGAGCTTCAGGTAGTCGATTAAGCAGCATTCGTCTAGGGCGGCAAGATCAATCGAACCTTTCCAGTCGCGGAATTGACGCCAATAGCAGTGGCCGCCATCGCTGGTGCTGGCCCAGCCTAGGAAAGGGTCACTCGCTGATTGCATCAAGCGCTGCCCTTCCACCACCCGTTGCCCCTGTTGCCTTTCGCTTTCCTCCTTGGCCAACACCGAGGCMAMGGCCTCCTTCACCTGCAGCACAATCACGTCGTTGGGGTGCTCCCCTTGCAACAGGGCCAGGCCACAGCGACGGCCCACAGACCCAACCCCCACTACCTTCAGAGCCTGGTCAACAACATTGAAGTGCTGTAACAAGCCACGCACCTCCACCCGCAGGGTGTCGAGGTAGCCATTTTTCAGGGAAGGTCGCCAATTTTCTAYCGCCTCCAGAGTTTGCAGCGTTGGCGGATCATTGCGGAAGCGTCTACTGGGGCCTTCCCCTTCGCAGAGGCGGCGCACACTGCTGAGGCTGTCGCGACCCCGTGCCTGCTGGGCCACCGTTTCCAGATAGCTACGAAAGTGTTTGTTACTTATTCCACCTATGAAGGCTTCAGCATCTAGGCGGGCATACCAGGCTTCCAATCGATTGCGTTCGCCATAGCGGGCAATGCAACTGCGGTAGTGCTTGGCGAGAGTTTTTACAGCGGTTTGCTGTTCTTCTTCCTTAAGGCCCAGCTCCTGTGCTGCCAATACCGCACTAACAGCAAGCCTTTTGAGGTCCCACTCAAAGGGGCCCGGGTAGGTTTCGTCGAAATCGTTGAGATCAAATAGGAGGGTGCGTTCAGGGGAGGCGTAGAAGCCGAAATTCATTAAGTGAGCATCACCACAAAGTTGCAGCTGTTCCCCTGAATTGGTTTGCTGGGCCAGGTCTATGGCCATTTGGGCGGCGGCGCCCCGGAAAAAACTGAAGGCTGATGCCGCCATGCGCTGGCGCCGCAGGGGCAAAAGCCATGGCAACCGCCCCTGCTCCTGGTGCTGGTTGAGGYCCAGGATCTGATCGGCCCGGGGGCTGGCGGACCARGGYTCAAAKAGGTTTAAGTTCATGGCTGGCGGCYCTGGGTTTAGGGGGAAAGCCCAGAATGCTTGAGCGAGGGTGCTATGGGAGCCATGGAGTTTTTTGAGCAGCAGTKGGGTAGCTACCGGGCGATCGTTGACAACGATCTGATGGAACACCGGGCCCTCACGGCGGCGGTGGCCCAGGTGGTGGACCAATGGCTGGCGGCTAGACCCCTGGGAGCCCCTGGACCTGAATTGGTGGATCTCGGTTGTGGGGATTTGGCCTTGATGGCTGGCCATTACCGACGCTGGCCCCTGGGCGGACTGCTGGGCCTTGATCTCACCGCTGGGGTGTTGCCTTTGGCCGAGCAGGAATTGGGAGCGGTGGCTTACCCCTGCCGATTTGAGCAGGGTGATCTTTTGGCTTGGGCAAACCAGGTGGATGGTCTGCCTGTGGATCTGATCCATACGGCCTTTGCCGTACATCATTTAAACGACGAACAAAAGCAGACGTTTYTGCAGGGTTGTCGCCGCCGCTTGCGGCCGGGGGGCTTGCTGTTGTGGGGTGACGTGTTCCGGGAACCGGGCGAAAGCCGTGGGGAATATGTGGATCGCTACAAGCAAAGGATTCTGAGCGGCTGGACGGTGATGACAGAGTTGCAACAACAACACACCATCGCCCACCTCAGCAGCCTCGACAATCCCGCCGACCGGCAGCTGATTGAATCAGTGGCCATGGAAGTGGGGTTTGAGAGCCAGTGGGCTTGGGTGGGGCAGCATCAGGCGGAGAAGTTATTGGTCTTAACTTAAGTTTGTGGTTAATTTTAGAAGGGGTAGTTTTGAGTGCCGCCGGTGTAATTAACTGTAAATCGTGAGAAGTCATTGGTTGGTATGYCGCGAGTGTCTACATTGTAATCCGACAGCGGCATGTCYAGGTTGATAGTGTATGGAACGGCCACGTTTGTGTAGCCATAGCCGGTGATATCCACTAATWTTCCTCCATTGGTAGTAATGCTATTGGCTGAAACATTAATCAAGCCTGATCCGCKCTGGCCRCCCGGTAGTAAATTTTGATTAGAARCAGAGAAATCAATACCTGCATTTYYTGCTTTCTGGGCTACGAWTGTGTTRTTGGTTACACTACCTACAACCATGGCTGTGCCACGGAAGTCTGTTGTTAGGGGGTTGCCCGTAAGTACATTTACATAGTTGTGATCAATGGCAAAGTTAAATACACCATTTTGTCCAACATTAAAATCTATTCCGTCGTGATTATGCCTGCTGGCATCACCTGTTCCAGGGGTCAGGCTGTTGGTTGTTATGTTTATATTCATTGTTGCAGGGCCGTTAGAGCAATCCCCGTAAAGGCCATCTCCATAAAGATCCCSTGTATTGCCAAAGGATGTGCGGCCCCGGCAAAGACCAATTTCAAGAGGGTCAATTACATTTCTCTTGGTTTGGTCATCATAGGCGAGCTCACCGTTGGCGCCCGCTGCATATCTACCACGGATATTGCTTGTGACGCTGTTTCCAGAAACAGTAACGTTGGCTGTGCCTGAGCTCTGCCGAATGAATATAGCTGCCTGCATATTTGTGTCTGGCCCCATGCGCGTGTTTGTGATTGTATTATTTAGTATATTGACAGTGCCATTGGCGTTATCTAGTCGAATGGCTTCATCAAGGGCATTGCTGATGCTGTTTCCAGCAATATTTATGCCAATGCCGTTGGTGATGCGAATGGCATTGCCACTGAGGCAGGTGGCAGAGGTTTCGCTAGTGCGGTTGCCACAAACGGCCAAGCCATCGGCTCCGGTAACCGATGCATAGCTGGCAACTTGGGGAGTATTAAAGCTATTGCCACGGATAGTTACGTCACTGACGCCATTTAGGTTGATGCTGGGTAGGGCATTGGCAGATACACCTCCTGGGTTATCCGTATAGGAACCAACAAAACTATTGTTGGCAATTAATACATTTTTAGTGCTGTAATTTGTAATCGAGGTATTGTTAAATGCTAAACCAGCTATTGTAGTATTGCTGCCAATACTTAAAATTCCGTTATTTATTTGCGGAGCCGCACCATTGCCTGGGCCAAAAACTGCTGCCAATGGAATAAAACCACCTTGGGTTGCGAGCACTGGCGCATTAGAACCGTTGCTGAGATTTGTGCTTGCCGGCATGCGCAGGGTGGAGCCATTGAGGTTGCTATTGGTGCCATCGGCGAGCAGCAGCACATCGGCAGGAGCGCCGATGGCATTTACAGCCGCGCTTAGACCGCCATAGCCGCAACGCACGCTGTAGGCACTTGCATTTTGTCCCACACAACGCACCACCCAGGGCTTGCCAGTAAATGGATCTTTAGCAACCTCTTGATCTTTTACCTGCTGGTTAACCATTTGAATCACCCGTTGGCGATCTACCGGTAAGCCCCGCTGGGCAAGGAAAAGATCCTCTGCATCAYTAATAGTTTTTCCAACTGGTTTCTGCTGAGGGCTRAAWCCGAGTCGMACGTAACCCGTGGCTTGGGTTTGAAAAATRTCGTCGTATGAAACKGTGCCACCAACGCTGAGCTTKTCCCCTAGGCGAAGCTCTGCCCGGGCACGTACACCGGAGCTRCCACTCACATAGTCGCCATCTAGGTAGTAGTAGCTCGCATAAAGGCGCAGGTCACCGCCCTGCCAGCGGGCCACTGGAGTGCCCACTTCTGCATCAATACCGCCCAGCGCTACCCCAAACCAGCGGGAGCGGTTTAGTTGCAGCTGATCGTTAACCAGGCCGTAGGCGCCRTTATATGCAGTGCTGTAGAGATTGCTGGTTTGGGAGAAAGGAATGTAKCCGTTAACCCTKAATTCAATATTGGGACTKAGGGCCTCAAGKCCAACCCCTGCCTGCAGAAAGTTTTGGGCYTGGAAGGGGCGGTTGTCGATGCCGGCRTTAACGCCATAAATCCARGATTTATTCTCAGYTAGCCAGCGATAGCCMARSCGGGTGCTGCTGCCGATGCTGCTATCGATGCCATCACTGGCAATGTTCCAGTTGATATAMGACTCRGCAAATAAAATGTCSCCCCGGTTGTTAGCCAGAATTGGCAAGAATGCATAGCCGCTRAGGGTATTGGGCGTGCCAGCCCCTTGCGAATCAAAGCGYAAGCCGCCATTTGCTTTCAACAGCGGTATTTTTTTATCACTAGAAACAGCTTCAGCTGTAGTTGTTTGGGCACTTACAACTTGGCTAGATAATAAGCCACAAACTATAAGTGGAAGGAATGAGCGCATAACAAGTTTTTTTAGAAAAAAATAATCAACAAATTTTCAAAATGATATTTATTGTGCCAGTTTTTTCTGTGCACATTGTGAATAGCGGTTTTTTCGATGGCTTTTAGTGTGAAATAAATTTTTTTTTGCTATGGACTGGGTTTTGGATACTGATATGGGCTTAGATGATCAAATAGCCCTTTTGTATTTTGCTACTTTATCTAATAATGAATCAAGTAATTTTAAACTAAAAGCTGTCACTACCCAAGGCGTTGGTCTTGCTCACGCACAGTCGGCCAAAGAAAATGCAATTCGGCTTATGCGATTTGCAGGGATTAGCTCAGCAGATCTTCCATCAGTTGGTATTGGTGATCAAGACACACTAGACGGCTACCACCAATACCCCTCAGCCTGGCGTTATCCACAAGATGCATTGAATGGTGCTAACATACCATCATATACTGAAGATATTGCCAAGCAAAATAATCAATCAACCGCCCTATTAAAAAAGATCTTAACTGAAAGTAGCGAAAAAATATCAATTCTTGCTATTGGTGCTCATACAACTCTCGCGAAAGTTTTAATTGCAAACCCCGAACTAGCAAAAAAAATCGAACGCGTTGTAAGTATGGTTGGCGCGGTATATGTGGATGGTAATATCAAAGCACCACCATCAATAAATAAGAAAGCCGAATTTAATGCATGGATAGACCCTGTAGCCTCAAAAATATTGTTTGATTCAGGCGTTCCCATAAAGATGGTACCCCTAGACGTAACTGATAAGGCTCCACTAACCCAAGACTTTATCGATAAGTTTAGGGCTGGAACCCAAGGCCCAGTTGCAAATGTGATTTTAAAATGGTGGGAAAATGCCTATAAAACCCCAGTTGGCGAATATTACCACTGGGACCCATTGGCAACTGTTATTGCGCTCTTTCCTGATATCGCAACTCGCACCGAAGCGGTAAAAGTATCAGTTCAGGCTGGGTTAGTACCGCAAACGTCAGTTCCTTACGGAAGTATTGATGATTTTAGTTTGTTAAATTGGCAGGGTAAACTTCGCAGTTCACTTGACCCCGAATATGCTGGTTGGACAAAACCTGACAATGCGGGCAAATCAGTTGATGTGGTTCTTGATTCAAATCTTTTAGGATTTGAAGATAAAATGATCTCTGCATTTGCCCCTAAATATCGTTTTGCATTTATCTCTGATACCGGTGGCCCCATAGCATCAAGCACATCATTTTATTACAACACCACAAACAATAATTTCGTACCAACCAACTCTTTAGGGCCTGGACCTAGTGCCGTTAGTAGTTTAGTTCAGAGTTGGAAGCCTAGCGAGATTTTTGCAATTGGTGATTTGTCTTACAACATAGGCGCTAGCACTACTATAGATGCCGCAATTGGGCAATATTATAACAATTTTCTATATCCCTACCCATCAAAACTGTATTTAGGTAAGCCATACGATTCGATCAATGGAATCAAGGTTAAGGAAGGAGAATTACAATGGCCCTATAATGTTTATAATTACCCTGTTGGATTTCCAAATCCAATCGTAACTGATCAAATTGGTGGATCACCAGATAAGCTCAATCACTTTTGGTCAGCCCTTGGCAATCACGACTATGGCCTAGAAATTGGTTATGCCCAAATAGGATCTACACCTTATTCAATTAAAGGAAAAGCTATTGGTTCCCCCCAAGGCCCTTCGTCAGCTCCAACATTCCAGTCTTTTATTGATTATTTCCTTCCTTTTCTAAACGATCCAACAATATTAGGTCAAAATAAGAATCGTTTAAATATAGGTTCATCGGATATAAGCGCGAATAACGGTGCCTACTATTCAATGAGC
>NZ_PXVC01000070.1 GCF_003011125.1 Synechococcus lacustris str. Tous
ACGCCAAGTTGTTAATGGCGTGTTGTTGCCTGCATTACAGCTGCTAAGTTCTTTAATTTTGTTAATTAGCCTCTCTTTTGTTTTGCTTGCATTGGCATGGGTAGTGGTATTCCCCACCCTTTTATTCATGCTCTTCGTATATGGGATCCTTTCCTATTGGGTACGACCCCGTTTGAAAAATAATGCTGAGCTTATTGTTTCCGCCCAGCAAAATTCAATTAAGCTTATTCAGCAAACATTTTCTGGGCTTAGAGAATTACGTTTGCTAGGTTTAGGCTCAACCAGAGTTAGTATGTTTGCTAGCCTTGATAGGATGATGCGTCATAGAGAGGCTGAAAACATCACAATTGGAGGTTTGCCACGGTTTGTGCTTGAACCAACAATGATGGTGGCAATAGCTTTAGTGGGTGCGCTATTTATTGCTCATGGTGTTTCGCCGATCCAAATTTTGCCCCAAATTGGCTTGCTTGCCTATGGTGCGCAAAGATTACTTCCATTGGCACAACAACTATGGAGTGCTTGGAGTTCATTAAGTGGTTGTAAAGCAGTTCTTATGCCGTTATTGTTACTAATTGAGCAGCCACAACAGGTTTCAAGTTCGCGTGATATATTTAATTTTATGAACTGGAAAATGTTAGAGCTTTGCTCTATTAGCTATCAACATACTYCTAGTTCTCGTCCGCTTCTAAAGAAATTTAATTTTTCAATTAGCCCTGGCGAATGGCTTGCCTTGGTTGGTCCAAGTGGCAGCGGTAAGAGCACAGCCCTAGACCTACTAATGGGATTATTGCAGCCTGATTCGGGCCAATTACTTTTAGATGGAAATTCTTTGACTATTGCTACCCCTTTGCTTTCTGCTTGGCAGCGAGGTATTGCYTATGTTGGGCATCAGCCACCTCTTTTTGGCTTTACTGTGCGCCAGGCAGTGCAGGCTGAAATAAATTGTGAACCAGCATTTTTTGCGGCTGCAGTTGAAATCACAGAAATTACTGATCTCTTGGATAGACCTTTGGGTGAAAGAGGCCAGGCCTTAAGCAGCGGACAACTGCAAAGAGTTGGGCTTGCACGAGCTCTTGCTAGTAACCCTAAACTACTGATTTTAGATGAGGCCACAAGCGCATTAGACACGTTTTCGGAATTGAAAATTTTAAAATGTATTCAACGCATTATGCCAAGTTTATCRGTTGTGCTTGTGAGTCATCGACCAGATTGTTTGATAATCTGTAACAGAACAATTAACATGCTAGAGTTTATTTAATTCCTYTAAATCTATTTTAAACCCCAAATACACCTAGTTGGCGTTCCTGCTCCTTTCGCCATGATTCATAGCCTTCAAGCCAGAAAACAYTTGCAGTTTGATGGTACACCRGAGTATTTTCATTTGGATAAGCGGAAAGTATCTTGCTTTCGCTAGGATAGAATTTTGTTCGATCAGCAATTACTCTTAAACATTTATTGTACTCTTCACCTCCCCTTTGCATGATTTCAGGCTCGTTTAAACCGTAATATTTTAATATTCCTATCGACCACCCATGGGCGCCAAAGTCTTGTACTGGTGTTTGGCTACGCTTGTTAAGAAATGAATCTGATTGATATATTTCTACAAAATTTTCTAAAACAGAATAAATGGCCGGATGTTTTGGAATTGCTGCAAAGACGTAGTTGCCAATTGCCCCTGTTTTGTTTTCAACAGTAACCACGAGCGAATCATTCTTGTCAATCCATTTGCTGGCAGGGCCCCTGCACTCTGTATCTAAATCAGCATATATTCCCCCAAGCTGATATACAACTGCTGCTCTCCATACATCAGCTTTCATCACACCGATGGGCAGTGATTTGTACATGCTAAAAAAATTTGTATCAAAGTAATCCCTTATAAAATTTTCRCAYTGTTGATCGTTGCTATATCTRTATTTGTGATGTGGATTGTGGGTGGTCCATGATTTGATGTTTTTAATTGCTCTTTCGGGGGGCCTAGMTGTTTTATAGGTTTGCCAAATAATTTTGGGTATCATATTTTTGTGCTCATTTTACTATCTGCAAACCTAGRCTTATGTCAACTATGCCAGTGCCACTCCAGTGGCCAAATGATGTTAGGTCAAGCTTTGGTGATGAAATTGATCGCCAACATTCAACCATTGGTAGTAAATGAATATCATCAAGTAATAACCAACGGGGCTGTTGCGATAATTTAGCCGCTGCCAAAAGGCTAAGAAAAGCAGGGTCTTGTTTGACGCGACTAAAGCGTTCCTCTTGGGCTGCGCAGCGAATTTCACCATCCACCACTTGGGCAGCGGCACTGTAGTGATAATAAGCCGAGAGGTCAAGGATTTTCATTGCTTTGGATTCTGACAGCTACTGGCTTGAGCCATTCAGCTCTGCCGGGCACATGAACTCTTAAGGCGTAAATATGGGCAATAGAGGGGGGTTGACGATCTATACGAGCATCAGAGGGGGAACTCAGATAGTTTCTCCAGGCTTAAGGAAAGATTCTCGCTAAGCGCTACCCCCTGAAATGCGTTCAAACCATCGGCTTGGCATTGCTCTAATTGGCTGAGGCTCCAAATTTGCGCCTGTGGCTGCTTTAAAAATCCTTGCAGCACCTGTTCTTCCCTGCTGTCCACCACCAGCAGCCAAGGTTGTTTGGGCYTTTKGTTGTGTAACAGCAGCCTTTGACCTAACCATGAGGCCAGGCCAGCAAGCACTAAAAAAGGAATTTGCTGGCTGCGCAACCCCGTAACTGTTACCTGGAGCCCCAGCAACCACGACCCCCCTAAAACAGTTGTTAGCAGCAACAGGATCAACAGCAGCAACAACAATCCCTGATAGCGCTCACCCCGTGGTTGCTCTGATGGTTTGGAGTAGCGGCCGATTAAATAGGAAAAGGCAAGCCAAAGCCCTAGATAACTGGGCACAGCAAGTCCCCCCTGGGGCCAATTGCCGTGGTGCCAGAAATAAACAAGGCCGTAGCTAAGCGGCACCATCAGGGCATCCCAGGCGGCTGATGCCAGCATCGGCAGCCTTTCTTGAAGCCATGGGGCCCGCAGTTGCATCAGCGTTGCTGGGCAAAAGCCGCTGGAAAATCGCAGGCAACTTGAGCTAATCCAGCCYTAAGAGGAATTGCCGCCTGCCAGCCAAGCTGATGCAGCCGGCTGCAATCAAGCAGTTTGCGGGGGCTGCCATCGGGTTTGCTGGCATCCCATTCGATTTCACCATTGAAAYCAATGCTGGCTGCAATTTGTGTTGCTAATTCTTTAATKCTGATTTCATSGCCACTGCCCACATTTAGAAATTGCAATGGGTTGCCTTGCCTATYTTTAGGGGCATCAGCTCTACTGGGATCCCAATAWTTTAAACAAAAAAGTGATGCGGAAGCCAGATCATCCACATGCAGAAATTCACGCTTTGGTTTGCCGCTACCCCAACAGCAAACCCTTGGTGCTCCGCTTTGCTGCGCTTCATAAAATCTCCTCAGCAGCGCTGCCATCACATGGCTATGGCTGGGGTGATAGTTATCGCCAGGTCCATAAAGATTGGTTGGCATCAGGCTAATTGCATCAAAACCATGCTGCTGACGCAGGGCCGCGCAAAGCTTTATGCCAGCGATCTTGGCGATTGCATACCATTCATTAGTTGCTTCTAAGGCACCTGTTAACAGCGCTTCTTCTTGGATCGGTTGCTCAGCAAATTTTGGATAAATGCAGCTGCTACCAAGAAATAACAACCGCCTCACGCCACTGCGCCAGGCGGTTTCAATTACATTATTTTGAATTTTTAGATTATCAAGTAAAAAATCAGCTGGATAACTATTATTAGCCAATATTCCGCCCACCCTGGCCGCTGCTAGCACCACCACTGTGGGTTTATTTTCTGTGAACCATTGCTGCACTGCTGCTGCATCAAGCAGGTTTAATTCCGTCCTTGGGGCAGTGAGCAGATTTGTGTATTGGGCATTRMTCAGGGCTCTACATATGGCKCCACCTGCCATGCCGCGATGGCCGGCGACAAAAATGCGATCGTTTTGATTAATTAAGGCCGGAGGGGGATTCATTCCTGGGCTGCCCCCACCACGGCAAAGCCCTTGCGGCGCAGATAGGCCTCTTTTTTTGCTTCCTCGCGGTCTGTTGCGATCATTTCCGCCACCAATTCCTCCAAGGTTGTGGTGGGTTGCCAGCCCAATCTCTGATGGGCCCTGCTGGGGTCTCCCAAAAGGGTTTCCACCTCAGCTGGCCTGAAATAGCGCGGATCAATGCGCACCACAACAGYGYCAKTGTCTGCGCGGCGGCCAACTTCCTCAAGGCCTTCCCCATCCCAGTTGATGGCCCCCCAACCCAATTCAGCGGCGCTGAGTTCAATAAAACGACGCACCGATTCCTGCCTACCGGTGGCGATTACAAAATCCTCCGGCTGCTCCTGTTGCAACATGCGCCATTGCATCTCCACATAGTCGCGGGCGTGGCCCCAATCCCTTAATGAATCGAGGTTACCCATGAATAAACATTGATCTAAACCTGCATCGATGCGGGCAAGGCCCCTAGTGATCTTGCGGGTAACAAAGGTTTCACCACGCCTTGGGCTTTCATGGTTAAAAAGAATGCCATTACAGCAATACATTCCATAGCTTTCGCGGTAATTAACCGTGATCCAATAGCCATAGAGCTTTGCCACGCCATAGGGGCTGCGGGGATAGAAGGGGGTGGCTTCCGTTTGGGGTATTTGCTGCACTAAGCCATAGAGCTCACTGGTGCTGGCTTGATAGATGCGGGTTTTRGTRGTTAACCCCAGCAGCCKCACCGCCTCAAGGATGCGCAGGGTGCCAAGGCCATCGCAATTAGCTGTGTATTCCGGCTCCTCAAAGCTCACGGCCACATGGCTTTGGGCGCCGAGGTTGTAGATCTCATCGGGTTGCACCTGTTGAATRATGCGGGTGAGGTTGCTGCTGTCGGTGAGGTCGCCGTAGTGGAGCTTGAGGCGTGGATCAGGCTCGTGGGGATCTTGGTAAAGGTGATCAATCCTTTGGGTGTTGAAGCTGCTGGCCCGCCGTTTGATCCCATGCACTTCATAACCTTTTTGCAGCAGTAATTCCGCGAGATAGCTGCCGTCTTGGCCKGTRATKCCKGTTATTAAAGCAATTTTKGGCGGCACTGTTCTTKAGTTGTGARTAGTGCCYATCACTTTATGGGKGAGAATGCCGCCCATCGRCCTCCACCCCATGCACACCCCAACCCCCCGCAAGATTTGCTGCATYGGGGCTGGCTATGTGGGTGGGCCCACCATGGCTGTGATTGCCGATCGCTGCCCTGGGATYCAGGTAACGGTGGTGGATCTAAATGAAGCGCGCATCGCCGCCTGGAACCACCCTGACCTCAGCAAACTRCCGGTTTATGAACCTGGTTTAGATGCGGTGGTGGGCAGGGCAAGGGGCCGCAATTTGCACTTCAGCAGCGMTGTTGATCAAGCGATCGCCAGTGCAGATATGGTGTTTCTATCGGTTAATACCCCAACAAAAAAGCGGGGGGTTGGGGCTGGYCAAGCTTCGGATTTGCGTTGGATTGAAGCCTGCACCCGCCAGGTGGCAGCAGCAGCTACCGGCCACACAATTGTGGTTGAAAAAAGCACCCTGCCAGTGCGTACGGCTGAAACCGTGGCGGCGATCCTGGCGGCGGCAGAACAGGACCCAGCCCTGCCGCAAAAAAGYTTTTCGGTGTTATCCAACCCTGAATTTTTGGCGGAGGGCACTGCGATTAGTGATCTGGAAAATCCCGATCGMGTGTTGATTGGTGGTAAYGATCCCAGCGCCCTTGATGCCCTGGCGGCGATCTACGCCAATTGGGTGCCAGTGGAGCGAATTCTGCGCACAAACCTATGGAGTAGTGAATTATCMAAGCTCACTGCTAATGCTTTTCTGGCCCAAAGGATTTCATCGATTAATTCAATTGCGGCCCTCTGTGAAGCAACCGGCGCCGATGTGCGTGAAGTGGCCCGGGCGATTGGTAGCGATAGCCGMATCGGTGCCCGCTTTTTRCAAAGTGGGCCTGGATTTGGTGGCAGTTGCTTTCAAAAAGATATCCTCAATCTTGTGTATCTATGYGGYCACTACGGCCTCAAGGAAGTGGCCCACTACTGGCAGCAGGTGGTGGATCTCAATAATTGGCAGCAGCAGCGCATCGCCCAAATGGTGGTGCAAAAATTATTTAATACCGTTACTGGTAAACGGATTGCAATGCTTGGTTTTGCCTTTAAGGCAAACACAAACGACACCCGTGAATCACCATCTATTTGTATTGCAAAACAGTTGCTAGATGAAGGAGCTCAGCTCGCAATTTTTGATCCAAAGGTAAGCCCAGATCAAATCAGCCTTGATCTAGGCCAACCGGCGGGATCGGGGGAGGCCAGTTGGAGGGAGGCATCGGATAGCCTTGATGCATGCCAAGGGGCCGATGCGGTTTTGATTCTCACCGAATGGGATCAGTTTCGAGAGCTCGATTGGCATGCGGTTGCAGCGTTGATGCGCAAACCCGCCTGGCTTTTTGACGCGCGAGCGATTGCCGATGCCAAGGCCGCAAGGGCCGCTGGTTTGCAGGTTTGGACCGTGGGGGAGGGYTGAGATGACAATGCGTCATTTAGTAACCGGTGGTGCAGGTTTTGTGGGTTCGCATTTAGTTGATAGGTTGATGGCCGCAGGTGAGGAAGTTATCTGTTTAGATAATTATTTCACCGGTAGGAAAGATAATATTCGCCAGTGGATCGGCCATCCGAACTTTGAATTGATTCGCCATGATGTAACTGAACCAATTCGCTTAGAGGTGGATCGTATTTGGCATTTGGCGTGCCCTGCTTCACCTGTGCATTATCAATTTAATCCAATAAAAACTGCTAAAACAAGTTTCCTTGGTACCTACAATATGCTCGGCCTAGCAAGGCGAGTTGGGGCAAGGTTGATGTTAGCTAGCACCAGTGAGGTGTATGGCGATCCCGAGGTGCATCCCCAGCCGGAAAGCTACCGCGGTTGTGTAAATACGATCGGCATTCGCAGTTGCTACGACGAAGGTAAGCGCATCGCTGAAACCCTATGTTTTGATTATCAACGGATGCATGGGGTGGAGATAAGAGTGGTGCGTATTTTTAATACCTACGGCCCCCGCATGCTAGAAAATGATGGAAGGGTAGTTAGTAATTTTATCGTGCAGGCCCTGCGGGGTGAACCATTAACCCTATATGGCGATGGTATGCAAACCCGTTCTTTTTGTTATGTGGATGATTTAGTGGAGGGCTTTTTGCGTTTGATGGAATGCTCCCATACGGGGCCAATAAATATTGGCAATCCAGGTGAATTCACGATTAAACAACTGGCTGAATTGGTGCGTGATCGCATTAATCCGCAATTGGACTTGGTATATCGCCCATTGCCCCAGGATGATCCAATGCAGCGCCAGCCCGTAATTGATTTAGCCCGTGAAGTATTGGCGTGGGAGCCCAAGGTTTCCTTGCAGGAGGGGTTAGAGCCCACCATTGCTGATTTTCGCCGCCGCGTGGCACCTAATTAACCGGCATCAAATAACTTTTTACCCTTAGCTGTTTTTTGTTGGCGGTGACGCCTTGCTTCCCTTGAAGTGAATTGACTAACAGTTGGGTTGCCATACACGCCATCCACATGGGCCACCTGTTCCCATAGGTCGCGGGGTGCCCATTTCACGGTGTGGGCAATTTTATCGTGGCGAATAACATGGCACCAACGGCTGCAGCCACATTCGCTGCAATACAACTGCTCAAGCCATTCATTACTGAGCACCAGCACCGGATAGGCCTGGATTATTAATTTTGCTTTAGTTGCCTTAATGCCTCGGATCACCAATTGCTCTGGGCTGAGCAGGTGTAGGAAGTACTTTTTGCCACCCCCCACTAAAAATTCATCCGGGTGGCTAGGGCAAAACAGCTCCCTCCGTTTCGGGCGGCTGCGTTGCCTGCCACCTTGCACTGCAGTTGTTGTCACTGGTTTTAGGTTTAGGCCGAACCAACGCCCACATAGGCGCCATAGAAGAACAAGCCCACCACAAAAATCACGGCCATGCCGCCGGCGGTAGCCACCAGCCACAGGGGTAGGGGGCCTTCTGTCCAGCGGCTGCGCCATGGCACAGCCGGACGGCCATCRGGTAAACGATCTGGAACGCGACCGTCGGGAAGCGAAGACTTCTTGCTGCTCATGGCTAGGCCTCAGTTAAAGAAGTAGCTGGAAAAAAGCACACCGGTAACGAAAATGAACAGCAGCCCCAGGTAGAGGCTGGTGCGGTTCAGTTCAACCGGCAGGTTGTTTGGATTTGGATTGCGATCCATGGCTGGTGTTAGCGGCGGACGAATTGCATAGCAGCTAAGGCGCCCAGGAAAAAAACCGTGGGGATACCTAAGGCATGGAGCGAAAGCCAACGCACCGTAAAAATCGGATAGTTGCGGGGCGTGGTGGGGGAGGAGGTCATCGGCTTTAGTTCTTGAGGCGCAGATCAAGTTGGGATTTGCCCTCGAAGCGCTGGCTCACCACAGGGGCTTTTTGATCATTTGCTTGGAAATAGGCATCCGGCCGCGGGGTGCCGAAGGCGTCGTAGGCAAGGCCAGTGCTCACAAAAAGGAACCCWGCCAGGAAGATCGCCGGCAGTGTTACGGCGTGAATCACCCAGTAGCGGATGCTTGTAATGATTTCGAAGAACGGGCGTTCCCCGGTGGAACCGGCGGCCATCGCAACTCTCTTATCAGCTGAATAATCCTAAGGGTTGGGATCCGCCAGAAGGCGGAACAGTTACACAGTGTCAGCCGATCCAACGCAGCAAGGTGCCCCGTTCACCCAGGGCAAAGCCCTTGCCATCTTCTAAAAACAGCAAACGGGTGAAGTTGCTTGGTGTGGCAGCCCCCACCGCATCCCTTTGCCAATGGGCTCCACCGTCACTGCTTTGCAGAAGGGTGCCGCTGCCGCCACCGGTCCAAATCGTGCCGTTTGGATCCCAAGCCATATCCAAGTAGCCAAAGCCATTGGTGATCGGAATMACCGGCTTGCTCCAATCCTCTGGGTTGCTGCCATCGGGGTTAAAGCGCAGTTGGGCGCCGCGGGTAACCATCCACAGCTTGTTATCGGGTTGAAAACCCATCGTTTGCACCCTTTGGCTGCTCACCCGGTTGTGGGGTTGCCACACCTGATCGCCCGGGTTCCAGGTGGAAAAGAAATTGCCGAGGCCACTCACGCTCACATAGCTGCCCTCTGGGCTGCGGCGCAGATCGCGCACKGCTCCAGCTGCATCACTAACTTCCGCCTGCCARCTCTTGCCGCTATCGCTGCTGCGGTAGATCGCCCCCACATTGGTGGCCAGTTCTGCCTTGTTGCTGCCGATGGCGGTGATCAGATATGGATCGCCGGGCAGTTTTGTGTCCAGCAGCAGGCGATTCCAATTCTGGCCGCCGTCATTGCTATGCAGCAGCAAGCCCGGCTGGCCGGCAATCCAGCCCTCCTGGCCAAGAAAATCAATGCTGATCAGGCGGAAATTTTCCTCCGCAGGCAATTCCAAGGCCCTTTCTTCCCAACTGTTGCCACCGTCATTGGTTTCCATCACCAGGCGGTTGCTGCCCACTAAAAAACCGTGATTGGCATCTGTGAAAGCCACATCCAAGGGATTTGCGC
>NZ_PXVC01000071.1 GCF_003011125.1 Synechococcus lacustris str. Tous
GGCATGAGCTGCCTCGACTATGTGATGCAGGAGCACGCCGTGGTGCCAGCCGATCGTGGTGTGTTTCTTGCCACCAGCTGGCGTATGCCGCCAGCACTCACCGAAATGGTGTCAGAGCTTTTTTATGATGGCCAACTGCAAGCTGCCCCCTGCAACACCGCCAACCAGGTGCACTGGGATGGCCCAAAGCAGGGGATCGTGTTTGAGGCAGTGCCCCATAGCGGCAACAGCACCCTCAGCGAAGAGGAGGTGGAACACATCGCTGCTTTAGTGGATCGGCTGCATGGCAGGCCCTACCAGCGTGCCCGGCTCGTTGACGGCGCGATGATTACTGAGAACGGGGTACTCGGTAAAAAGGAAATTCTGATAATCGCTCCATACAACATGCAGGTAAACCGGCTGCAAAAAAGCATCGGTGATAAAGCCCGCATTGGCACCGTCGATAAATTTCAAGGGCAGGAAGCGCCAGTAGCTATCTATTCGCTTACAGCAAGCGATGGCGATAGTGCACCTCGAGGCATTGATTTCTTACTCGATCCAAATCGACTTAATGTGGCAATCAGCCGGGCCCAATGTCTTTCCATCGTGGTGGGATCCCCAGAACTTGCCACCGGTATAAGTAACAGCATCTCGAATGTGCAACGTCTTAATCGGTTGTGCAGCGTGATTGCTAATGGGCAAGCCAAGAAGGTGTAGAGATGATGATTAGGTTATGCAGTCATCTGAAAAAGCTATTAGCTACTCAAAGCAATTTAGAAGTTAAACAAGTGAATTGTTTTTACAAACAAATCCAATCTAGAGAGCTCTAAAATGACTAAGGATGTTAAAGCTGCAGATTCACGCTTGCTTGAGAAAGCTGAGGTTATAGCAAGAACTATTTTAAGTCAGCAGCAATTTTACAAATCACAAGAAGCCACATTTAATCAGCGCCAGCTGCTTGAAACTATGATTGGCGCTGCTATTTGGTATCTACCTCAGTCTGGAGATCTATGGACTGGCGCAATATCTCATGAAGCTCTTACATGCCTTGCAACAAGTCCCACACCAAAATCTGTAAAATTAACAAAAGATCATAACTATCCCAGAAAAGTTGCCGCAGCCGAGCTACTGAAACTAGATTGGTCTAAAATTGAAAATAGACCACAAGAAGTTGCTGACAGGTACCTAAGAATATACGGTAGATTTAATTATGTTCTACCAGAGGAGAATAAGAAACTTGTAAAATACCAAAAAACTCACAGCTTCGTTTCATCCGCGCAATCATACGAAGATGCTGGAATAAAACTACATCATCTTTCTTCACACATTTTAAAGGCAATACTTGCAGGTGATGCAGACATTGCACAAATGGCATTATCTGGCGATATTGATTAAACAAAAATAAATTAGTTAGAGTAAACTTGATTTAATTTGGCAAACTAATTAAGGTGGGATGTAGGTGCAGCCAAAGAACTTTGCGAAAACAACAGTAAAAAAGATCCCTTTGCAGCTATTAAACAAGCAAATGCTCTACTGGAGATAGCTCAGAGCGACTACCAGAATCTCAAGCGAATTACAGATGCCCATAAGCGTCTGCTAGAGCTATTTATGGAAGCACAAGCTGATCTAGCTAGTCGCTATAGCGAACCGCTTGCACAAGCGATCAACAGCTACCTGCAACCGCTAATTCCCGATGGGCCCATTGCCCAGCTGAACTATGACCAGTACAAGGGCTTTGGCGGGCTACGCCTACGGCGTGGCAAAGAGTTTTATGACTTTGATGAACTCAGCGGTGGCATGCGTGAACAACTAACAGCCGCGCTGCGGCTTTCCATGGCTGATGTACTTAAGGATGCAAATGATGGCTGTCTACCGCTGGTATTCGATGATGCATTTGCAAATTCCGATCCAGTCGAATCGATAGTATTAAGAAAATGCTTAATACTGCAGTAGATCGTGGTTTGCAAGTAATTCTGCTCACCTGTGATCCCATGGCCTACGGATCATTTGGCGAGAAAGTGTGGGATCTAGCTAAAAACTGTGAATTGGGATTGGTTTGTCTAGTCTGAACAAACAGGCAGCACTAGGTTCATGTCACCCACGGGCAACCTATTCAAGCGACTGCAGCACTTGGATGAATCAGGCAGCGCTGAACGCCTTGCGGCCAGGAAAAAGCGTCAAGATAAAAGCAATGCAGAAATACTTCAAACATTTCTGGCCTATAAGTTAGATCACGCCTCTGAAAAGATGCAACTCGGAATTGGGATTGGTGATCCCCTTACGCTGTTGCATGAACCAAGTAATGAATGGGATCCAAATGCAGTAAAGGTATTTTGGGATGATCAATGCATTGGTTACATACCTAAAGACATGGCTGCATTAATTGCAGCTGAAGTACCAGAAGTGGCAACCGGATTGGATGCTGTTGTAACAGGCTTAACTACTACATCATTGCGAGATGCATTCCGATTACAGATTTCAATTCCAATTGCTAATGCCAGTCGTCGCCTAAGAGGCTTGGGCGTAACAAGTTCATTTGCCTGGGACTTTGATCGCACAAGTGGCACAGACAAGTTAAGACTGGTAATAAATTGTACAGAAACTGCCTTTCGTGAATTACAACAACTGCTTGCTGCTAGTTATGATGTTAGCAAAAGAGGTTACAGCTACTACCCAACGCAGGATGGCCGTCATTACCCGTGGTATCTAAGTATTACAGATAGCAATAATAAAGCACCAGATAGCGAAAAAATAGAACAATTAATTCGTTCTTTATTTGGTGTTCCAAGTGAAGCAACTCGCATTCTTGAAAGGCAGGAAAAATTAAAAGAACTACAGGCAATAGAAGAAGATATAAATAAACGTCTTGATTCAAGTAGGGCAGAGGAACGTCGGCTGCGGCGTGAATACGAATTCAATAAAGCTGCCTGGGAGCGACGTGCAGAAAAAGCACAGGCCCAAGGAGAAGAAGCAATWGAATTAGCAGAAGACCTTGAAAATGAATTAAAGCAAGAAATGGATCTTAAAGATCAAGAATTGCAGCTTGCTTTAGCCGAAAATCGTTCTTTAGAAGATCAATTAGAACAGATCACAACCGAACACGATGCAATGAAATTGCAGCTGGCATATCTTGAGCAGGTTGCCCCAGTTTCTGGGCAAAATGATTTTGGCTATACGCCATGGCGTAACAGTAATGAAGAAAATAATCCAGAAGACCTAAATAGTCGCTTGCTATCAAGCTTGCGTTTTA
Organism: Synechococcus lacustris str. Tous; assembly: GCF_003011125.1. GTDB lineage: Bacteria > Cyanobacteriota > Cyanobacteriia > PCC-6307 > Cyanobiaceae > Synechococcus_D > Synechococcus_D lacustris. The sequence goes on from NZ_PXVC01000071.1 coordinate 3,230, forward strand.
TTGCAGGGAAAGAGCGCTTGAAACCTAGAAGCTGCCTAGAACTGGTAAGTGAACAACTTTGTCCTGGAACTTTATTAATACTAGATAGTGCTTGGAGTTCAGCGGATCAAGCGCGTGGATTTGAATATGGAGATCAATTATTTGAATTACTTTGGATACTTGCTACCAGCTTTAGAACAGAAAAAATAGCCGGTACACCCGATATTATTGCAGGTAGAGTATTTGGATCAGTTAACTATGCACCAAGGGAATCGCAAACAATTGAGCGCAACCCAAAGTCAAGGAGAGAGCGCACATTTAATTACGCCAACAAAACAGTGGAGATGTGGCAACATTTAAAGATCGGTGCAAAGGATTCAGAAAATCAAACATTACGAATTCATTTTTGTTGGGATGAGCAGCTTAATCAAATTGTTATTGGGCATTGCGGTAAGCATTTATTTAATCCAAACCATTAATATAAGCCATTCTTGGTCCCTCCTGCCTGATCTTCCTTTGGTTGTTCGCGCGTGAATTGCATCAAATAACTGCAAAGGTGAAAACATATATTTAACTCCTAGTCAATACCATGACTGCAACCATTAAAGACGCTGCTTCTGCTCGGGGCCAACTACTCACGGCTCAGCTCCTAAGTGATCAAGGTTTTTCAGAAGTTGCTATCACTGTGCCAGAGGACCAGCTCGCTGCACCGTCCCTGTACTGGTACGAAAGGGACCCTGAACTATTTCACACTGAGCGGGAAGCTATGAATCACTTCTTTCTGCCATTTCGACCTGATCGCCTCGTCGATGACCGCATGAGTTGGCTTGGTTCTCATGCCAGTGGTATTGCCGGTAGTCAACGTATCTGGCATCTGCAGTTGGTTGAAGACCACGACCACTCCCATCGCCAAGACTATGGAAACTCGATCAATGTGTTTTCGGTTGAACCCGACTTCATTTTTAAATAATGGAATTTCTTCTTTATCTAACTCCACTCGGCAAAGAGATCATTAATTCTGTAATGTTGGCAAACTATAATGTCAGAGAAAATGCTCCTATTTGTCGTAATAAGGAAATCGTTGGATATATAAAATCCAAAGATTTCGTAATTTGCACGAATAATATCAAAAATACTGTTAGTCCGGTAAGTTATCATGTAAATGAGACCGTGTATCACGAAGCAACTCATGTGGCGCAATACTGTAAAGGATCCAAATTAAATGTTGTTACATATTTGGATAAAAATAAAGAAGGTAATGTTGCAAGATCTCTAAAGGTTTCTAATTCATCATCCTCATACGAATCCGAAGCATATTATTTAGAAGATAAACCAAAAGAAGTTTTACACTATCTCAAGAAGTTCTGTTTTTGAATAAATATTTTTATACATCCCCATTTGCCGCTGAGAGTGCTATCTCATTTACAGCGGGCAGGTAATTGCTGGCGTTAGAAAGAGAATTGGAAGAATGTGATACTTTGCACAGTCGCTACTGACCGTCACAATGCACAAAACACGAGGAAACCAGCAGTGAAAGTTACTTCAGATCTAATGAGATATGAGGGTGTTCTTCTTCAGCAGCTACAATAGAAAAGACAAACTCCTTGACTGCTTTTGCAAGTGTATGAATGCCGACACCTCCATGATCGAGGCAAAGTAAATCATATATAAATGCAATCTTATAGCTAGAATGATCTCCCGTGCCCACTGAATACGAGGATTTCAAAATATAGGGAGACGTATTAACGAAGCTGCAGAAGTCACGAACGTAATCAAGGTTTTGGCTGGAATCAAGATGAGCCTGCAGCCTGATGTATTTAAATTGGGGCTGTACAGAAAGAGATAGCCCTTGGAAGGGCTTGTCAAAATTAATCCCTTGAATATTATCGTCCTTTATAGTTGTAATAACGTAGGGAGCAGCGCTTATGGGTATCTCAATCGTTTTCATGCATTTTTTTAGGATATCAGATGTTAGATCTTCTAGCTTAATTCTGTGTTCAACATATCGAACATTATTGGCATCAAATAAGTGAATCAGCCAATAACGTTCGTACCCTTTAAGCTCCATTTCGTTTCCTTCACAATAAAGCAATGCAACTTTATCGATATATTGTTCAATGAGCAGCTTGTACTCTGATGCACTTTCTAGGACTTCATCTAAATAGCAGTCATCTAGAGCTTGTAAAAAAATACCTTCTCTGTCCTCTTCATCTTCCATCGACTCCTTGAGCGAGATGCCTTCTGAGTGCCCATATTCGCCTTCGATTTCCAAAACACTTTCAACGGGATACGATATGGAATCTCGCTCATCGTTAAAGCTTCGTTGGTAATGTGTAATGTATTTCCTTATCTCAGAGGGGACCTTCAGTACTGCATCCTTTAGGGACTCTCCATCTGCGATCCGCTGGCAGAATGAGTATGTATCTGTAGGCTCACCAAAGTCTTCATTGCTTTCGTTCATGCAATACTCATTAGTCTCCTCATTCTTCGGAAGATATAAATTCACATTCAAATAGTCATCGTCGTATTCATCTTCGTTCCCTGTGCTTGGTCTGTAAGCGTCTAGGTGCACAAAGATGCATTTCTCGATGTCTCCATCTTCCCAGTCTGATTTAAAGCCGTGCTTTTCTAGTGTCTTGATTATCTTTCTTGCTGTGTCGATTATGTCGCTGTAGGAAGCATCCGATCGTGCTACGCCATAATAAAGAGGCATAGCCTCTTTTGGGCATGAGTGCAAGGCGTCTTCGTTTTGTTCATGCCAAAAAACATATGGTTGATTGAGTCCTTCCTTCCAAGCATCTGATGAGGCGCATGTACGGCAGCACCATGCCCCTGGGTCTACATAGAATCCATTTTCTTCTTCCAGTTCATTGAACGCATCGCGTAGTCGGTGCAGATTGACTGATGCCGTTAGCGAGAGTGGTGTTAAAGGTGAAACCGGCATAACTTATCACTCGAATTCTTTTACCATAACCATTCTAACGACGCAATGCAATTGCCCCGCACCCCAGGAGTATGCTACCAATGAATAATCCTGGCAGCAGCTCCTGCGGACAGTTGATCGCTGGCGTTAGACGAACTAATTACGCGCTGCAAGGATTGACTCGCTTACATATTTCTACTTCGTCCGGATCTATGGAATCTTCATAGGCGGCTTCGAGAGTTCGCTTCACTTGCATCCAGTCAACATCGTTAAGAAATGAATTTTTGTCTGGATAATAATCGCCCCATTCGCTTAGGCTAGGAAACTGGTCAGCAATTGGCAAAGGTATTTCCGATGGAGGAGGGAGCCTCCAAATATCTGCTTCATACGGATCTGGAGACGTCTCTTCATATTCGATAAGCCTTGCATTCTTAACCCATTCCAGAGCGAGCTTAGGCACTAAATATGTCTTAGAGATATCTTGACAGAAGGACACATGAGCCTTATCCACTTCATCTGGGCTACCTTCATAGTCCCAAATGTCAGGGTGTAACTCAGCAAGAAGATTTAGAAGTACTCTCATCGTCGCCAAGCTTGGTGGAGTACTTGTTTCATCATCATCGGTGTCGCATTCAGGGTTCTCTAAGAATCCGATGTAACAGCTCAAACAGTCGTATAGCGCAGTAGAAGATGATGGCACAGGGAAATTATTGTCCATACTAATTTTAGTGATAGGTGCTGAATTATCCGGCATGAAGTTACGATCGAAATTTCGGGCAACATAATCTTGCGCACCTTCCTCCCATGCGAAATTTCCGCGTGCATCAGGGATGTCGACAAGGATAATTGCATTGGTCTGGTATTTTGCCGCGCAGAAGTATTCACTGGCACGCTCAAGTTGATTTCTTGATAATAGGCTAAGCCTAATTGGAACTTCACCTAGCAGTCCTAAGATGCCATATACCTCGAACACCATTTCCGGCTCAATTGAAAGCTTATGACTTTCTAGAAGCTTCCGAACTGATGTAAATACTGTAAGGATGTTCTTCGCTGAAGGATAAAAAGAAAAGAGCTCAGGAATAGGGTCTTTTAATGAATCATCCACTCTGGCACGAGAGGACTGTATGAATTCAGGCTCACTTAAATCAATAGCACACTCTACCTTGAATCTGTTATCGCCTGTTAGCACAATATGTTTTGAAGGACTTCCAGGAAAGGGGATAAAATCAGAACGATACATGCTTTCTTCAGAGTCATAGCCTTCATCTCCGGGAAATAGTCCATACTGATCCTCAATATCTACTATAGCAATAGGGTATCCAGGCCTGACAGCACAGGCATAACGATCTTGGCATATTTGTAGTGTTTCACCACTTAAGATATGTAATCTCACGGCCTTAACAATTCCTTGATTCATTCTCTGCGCAACTTCGACAACTTCTCCACTTTTTATCTCAAGCATGCCATCCGCCATGGCTGCACATAATCCATTCAATATTTTATCAACCGTAGAAATACTGTTGCAGAATGTCAGCAGATCGGGATGTGACTCTTCTGAGAATTCGTTACCTACGGTATATGCAAAGAGGACTTTGCTTGAATCCTCATCATCGGTTACAGTAAAAATTTGAATGCCGTGGTCTGCGATCATAAAAGGATTAATTCCAAAGACTTCTGGATTGGTTTCAATGGCTTTTCGCTTGGTATCCTTTTCGTATTCTCTTCGAAGCTTTGCCAAGGCAACTATGCATGCTCGATCGTCATCGGCATCTTGCAATCGATCTAGTGTTGGACTTGCAGACATAACTCCATATTCAATTGTCTTATCGACTTCGTCCTGTCCTCCTAGTAGATAAATCCAGTCCTCTAGTAAATCGGTAGCCTCCTCCTCCTCTGATTCGACTTCTCCACCATTAGCCGTCACTATTGCCTCATAAAAAGCCTCTGCAAGCAATTCCTCGCTCCCATCAGGATTAATAGATGTATAACCACAGGCTCTCATCAAATCAAGCTTTGACGCTTTTTCGCTAGCCTCCCTAATTGTTGCCAAGAGCATTTCTCCAGTAAGCATAATCATAATATGCAAGATTCACACTAAGTTATAGAAACATAAAATCATAAGAGCCTGTATCCGTTAGATAACTTAAAAATCTTGGCGGTATAACGACGCCATATACCTGCCCGCATCGAGAAATTATGCACCCAGTGAATAGATCTAAAGCAGGGCTCCTCCGGGTAGGTGATCGCTGCCGTTAGAGAATTTTAATATTCTCAAGTTAAATAAAATTTGCCTTAACTTTGCATAAAGAACATGATTTGGCAACTCTTTATTCTGAATTTATTTGAGTATTAATATCATTAAATTTAACTCTAAGTCAATAAAATTTCTATTTAGTTAAATGTACCGCCTGATTGTGTTGTTTATGTTCTTTTTGAGCAGCAAGCCTTGCTTGCACTAGGTCAACCCGGGTGATGCGATAGCCAAGCCTTCTTGCCGCTAGCACTAGTTCTGGATTGCTACGGCAATGACGTAATGCCCGGGCAAGCTGGGGTTCCTTTTCAGCATCCTCTACTAAACGCTCCAGCTCAAACCAGCTCATCTGTACTAGATCGGGCTTTTAGCATCGCAAAGGAATCAGCATCACGCAAGCCTCTTTTTACCGCAATCCGCGCCGATTAATTGGTCCACCAAGATTTACACCCGACTCAACTGCAGGAATACCGGGTGCGCCAACTGGATTGCCAATTGCGCCAAAACCATAATCATCAGCATCCCCATAGCCAGGTTCTCCTGCTGCTGGAATACCAGGTGCGCCAACTGGATTTCCCATCACCCCATAACCAGGAGCACCAGCGGCAGGAACACCRGGGGCACCAGCACGTCTTAATTGCGCATCAGCAGCAAGGGGCGCAATAAATAAAGCAGCACAGCCGCATAATATTGCAAAAGTTTTCAATTGGATCWCAATCAACATMAACATATCCTAATCGATTTATTTGATGATCGAACAGATGCCTCATGYTATTTGCTTTTAACGCAATAATTATTAGAACTGTAATAACCAAGTGGGCAAGAGCCTTGTTTTTTTTAATGGCCTAACCGGTTGTTCAGCAAACCCAGTAGCACTACTGCTAGGTAATAGCGAACACACACCCAGCCGCCAAACCCTTGACTTGCCCTCGCAAGGTCTTTTCCCAATCTTCTAAGCGGAGAACCGCAGGCATGTTCTGCGCCCAAAACCCACCGGATTCGTATCTAC
>NZ_PXVC01000072.1 GCF_003011125.1 Synechococcus lacustris str. Tous
ATTCATTACCGCCTCTCGCACTAGGGCAAGGGTGGGGCGGGCCACAAGCCCAGGGGGGCTTTGCAGTTTTTGGCCATTGCTAAGCCTCAGGCCCATGGCAGGGTTTGTAGCCAGCGGCGCAGCAGCAGCAGGCCCGCCTCTCCGGATTTTTCAGGGTGAAATTGGCTTGCCTGCAATGAACCCCTACCCACAGCTGCCACCACCTGGCTTGTGCCATAGGGGGCTAGGGCGGTGATGCAACTGCGATCCGCAGGTACCGCTGCAAAGGAATGCACGAAATACATCCAAACCGGCGTGGCCTGGTGATCAAACAAGGCACTGGGGGCAGCTGATGTGAGCGGAGCCCAGCCCATATGGGGCCTTGGCTCCCCCGGCATTAGTGGTAGGGGTTCCACCCGGCCTGCCAATAATCCAAGGCCCGGCAATTCACCTTCATCGCTGCCTTCAAATAACAATTGCAGCCCAAGGCAGATGCCAAGCAGGGGTTTGTTTTGGCCGTCCCAATCTTTGAGGGCATGCACCCAGCCGCCCTGCTGCAGCTTGGCCATGGCTGGATCAAATGCGCCCACACCAGGCAGCACCAAAGCTGAYACCACATCCAGTTGTTSTGGATCATGCAGTATYTGCACCTGGCCGCCCAATTTGGTGAGGGCTTTTTCCACGGAGTGCAGATTGCCCATGCCGTAATCAACTATGCCAATCATTTCAATAATCCAAACTGTTCACATGGTTGATTAGGGCATATAAACCACCCATTTGGCGCTGGTCAAAACAAAGTTCAAGGCAACCGGCAACAGCGTTATCACTATGATTTAGAGGTTTAAATGTAATTTTTTCGCCTAAGAGTAGCTGGCTAAATTTTTGATTTAATAATTCTATATCTGTTTTTTTAATGGCATGATTTAAAAATAATTGCAATTTATCTGCCTCAAAGCGGCTGCTATGAAAAACGCGATAAAAATGACGGATGTGGTTCATTGCCGCCAAAGCGCTATCAGCGCTGCAATAAAGATAATTATCTTGAGCTGCAATTAGGCCCCGATCCCCAAGGGCGCCATCCACATAGCTATGCCAGCGCTGCCAGTAGTTGTCGCCAGGGGGGGCTAGCAACACCACTGGAATCGGAGGATTTTTGGCGGTTTGAATCAGGGTGAGGGCTTCAAATAATTCATCTAGGGTGCCAAAACCACCTGGCAAYACCACTACGGCAGCGGTTTCACGCAAAAAGAAAAGTTTGCGGGTGTGGAAATAACGAAAGCTCAACAGGCGTGGATCAGAGGCAATAAAAGGGTTGGTTTCATGTTYAAAAGGCAGCTGCACATCCAAGCCAAAGGAATTGCCCCTGCCAGCTCCGCGGTTTGCCCCTTCCATCACGCCAGCACCGGCGCCAGTCATCACATCAAAGCCAGCGGCCACCGCCGCCGCCGCCAGCTCCACCGCTAGGGCATAGGCGGGTTCTGCCGYTGTGGTGCGCGATGAACCAAACACCGCCAACTTGCGGGTGCTGCGGTGGGGRTGGAATACGGAAAATCCAGCGGCCATATCAGCCAAGGTGCCTTCAATCAATTGCCAGTCGTTGGCATCTGCATCGGATCTACTGATCTGCAGCAGGGTTTGAAGCGCCCTAACGGCTGCCGCTTTATGGGGATGGTTGCTGAGCTCAGCAGCTAGGGAATCGATCTGGGAGCTGATTAATTCTGGCTTCAGAGGTATTTAGAAATCGTGCTGGCCAGGGTGTTTTTGGGTACGGCACCAACAACGGTATCCACTTTTTGGCCCCCCTTAAACACCATCAAAGTGGGGATGCTGCGAATGCCATATTGGCTGGCAACATTTGGATTTTCATCGGTATTCAGCTTCATCACCTTGATGCGGCCCTCAAATTCCTTGGCGATTTCATCAACGATTGGTGCCACCATGCGGCACGGACCGCACCATGGGGCCCAGAAGTCCACCAGCACAGGTACGTCGCTCTGCAGCACGTCTTGGTCGAAGGAGGCATCGGTAACGGCAGCGGCGCTCGACATTGCTAGTTGGTAAACGATGTTCCAATCTAGCAATGCTGCTGCAAAAAACCCCATTGGTTTGAGAAATACCAATGGTTGCGGAGTTGTTTAAGACGAAAGCCCGGACGCGCCGGGCGGGTGGTGTGAGGAGTGTGAGGCCGAAGCCACACATTTCCATGCTAATGCCTCATTTCGCCAWTCTTTTCCTTATTTACCCATTCCAAGTTGTTGCGCTTTTTGATARACCTTGCCTTCMGTAAGCAGCGACGGGGCCACTACCACTTCCACCTGTTGCATCTCCTTGATCGTGCGGGCGCCAAGGGTGCCCATGGAAGTGCGGATACAGCCCAATAGGTTTTGGGTGCCGTCATCAAGATTGGCMGGCCCCCGCAGGATCCGCTCGAGGCTGCCGGTGGTGCCCACCTTGATTCGGGTGCCCCTGGGCAGCAGYGGGCTGGGGGTGGCCATGCCCCAATGGAAGCCCCTGCCAGGCGCTTCGGCGGCCCTGGCGATGGGGGATCCGATCATCACGGCATCGGCGCCGCAGGCCAAGCATTTGCAGATGTCSCCGCCGGTAACAATGCCGCCATCGGCAACGATGGGTACGTAGCGACCGGTTTCCTTCTCAAAGTCGTTGCGGGCCGCGGCGCAGTCGGCAACGGCAGTGGCCTGGGGAATGCCAATGCCCAAAACCCCCCGGGAGGTGCAAGCCGCTCCAGGGCCTATGCCCACCATTACCGCAGCGGCACCKGCACGCATCAAAAGCAATGCCACCTCATAGGTAACGCAGTTACCGATCACCACAGGTACCCCCAAGCTGCGGCAGAGATTTTCTAGATCCAGGGTTTCTTGGCCTTCAGGKCCCAGGTGATCGGTGCTAACAACGGTGGCTTGCACAAAAAATAAATCCGCCCCTGCCTCAGCAACCGCTTTACCGAATTTCAGCGCTGCCGCTGGGGTGGCACTAACTGCAGCGATGCCACCGGCTTGTTTTATTTCTGCAATGCGAGCGCGGATTAACTCCTCCTGCACCGGTTGGCTGTAGAGCTCCTGCATCAGTGGAACAAATTCTTCGTTCCCTACGGCTGCGATGCGATCGAGCAATGGATTTGGATCGCTGTAGCGGCAYTGCAACCCCTCCAGGTTGAGCACACCCAAAGCACCCAAACGGCTTAGCTCCACCGCCATCGCCCCATCAACCACCCCATCCATGGCACTGGCGATGATTGGAATTTCCCGCTCAAAACCAGCCAGGCGCCAGCTGCTATCAACAACAGCTGGATCAACGGTGCGGCCGCCAGGCACCAAAGCGATTTCATCGATCCCGTAGGCGCGACGCACTATGCGGGAACGCCCCAGTTGAATGTCCACCAAGAGGCCTTTGCTTAGATAAGGCTCAAGTTATCAATCAATCGATTGCTGAGGTGGTATTCGGGGCTATGGGCGCCCTGAAAAYGAATTCCAAGCGCCGCTGAGYTGGCCGATAAAGGTTTTGCGATCGCTGCTGCGCACAAGTTTTTTWGCTGCAAATATCCCTAGCCAGATCAGTCCCACCAGCTCAAGCAGCCKCGGCAGCATTGGGATGTGATTAAGGGTTCCCAGCACTGCCCCGAGCAGCTGCAGGAGGATCAAAAGCACAATTGCAAGGCCCGCTGCTTTCAGGGGGCGTTGGCTTTGCTCCCAAATTTGGCTTGCCTTGCCAGCTCCGAGCCAGTTGTTCAACACGGCCATCAGTTCTTGCCACTCACCACCCTCGCTGGCTTCAGCTGTGTTGGCTGGGGCCAGAATCGTTTTGGCAATTGGGCTATCAATTGGATTKACAACTGGATCTTCCATGGAACTGCTGCATGGCAAAACCRATTTTATCCGAGCAAACWAATAATCAAACTTTCCCTTAACCATCAAGGGGTTGCAGGCTGCCATCGCCAGTGAGGGGAGCTTGCCAAGCTCGAATTGGGAAGCTGCCATCCTTCAATTTCTCCACCAGCAGCGCCGTGTGGCTATCGCCAAGCTTGAGGCTGCAGGCCGGCGCTGCCTTCACCCATTGGCCATCCACCTGAATCCTGCCACTCAGTAGCGCCGCGTAGCTCACGGTGCCAAAACTTGGCCTAGTTCGCCGCGGTATGGAGAAATCCAATACGGGCACCTCCAAMGCCCCATCWGGCACTGCCGCCGCCCGGGCCTGGGTTTCAGCAAGCAGCAAAATCGGCGCAGCCACCGCCACCAAAAGGGCTGCTCCATGGCCTTCAAACCAGCAGGGTTTGAGCCACTGGCGCCTTAAGCCGTGCAGGTTCACCGTGGCGGCCACCGTTGCCCCGGGCGCCCTGGCCTGGCCATTGGCCTGGCGGCGGCAATTCGGTTGATGGCCACTGCCGGGCCCTAGCACCTGGCCGATGCTGCCCGCCACCAGCAGGGGTTGCCCTGGCCCCAGTTGGCTTAAGCCAGGCATGCTCAGGCCAATGCTGCGGGCGCCACTGCAACTAAACAAGGCGTTGCCATAGGGGCCTAGGAGCCCGCCCATGCTGCTTGCTAGCAAACCCTCAGCGCTGCTAACGGCYACCACTCCATTTTCGCTGATCGCCCTGCTCAACAGCAGCCTTGCMGTTGWTAGTTGCTTGAGCTGRAGGCGGGTTTGCAGCTCCCGGCGGGGGTGCAGGGCAGTGGCCTCGCCGAATAATTCCAGGGGCACTTCCTCCCCGGCCAACAACTGATCGAGCACATGGGCGCCACCGCGGCGGCGAGGTGTGTCAAGGCCAGCACCAATGGGTAAACACAATTCGCCGGGGCCGTAGCCCCCACCGGCGGCCACCCCCCCCAGCAYTGCCCTGCGCAAGCGCAGGGGTGGATCGCAGGGGCCAAGGCTCAGCCAAATTTGACCCTGGTCGGTGAATTCGCAGCTGCCGGCTGCCACCACATCCGTGCTGCCATAGGCCGCCTCCAGCCCTTGGGCCTTGGCCAAGGCGCGAAATTCAAGGGCGCTGCACACCCGCAGCTTYCCCAGCAGCTGTTTTTGGCGCAGTTCTTCTGGGGTTCGGGGCTGGAAAGCCATGGGGGGCTGCTTTGTARGTAATGTTGGGTGTTCTCCCGGCCAAGCGCAGCAGGCAGTTCCATGGCGGATCCCACCGGATCGATCACCCCGGAAGGTTCCCCCGAAGGGTCTACCGAGCGAATCATCCAAACCGACCTACGCAGTGARATGTCGCGCTCCTATTTGGAGTATGCGATGAGTGTGATCGTGGGTAGGGCCTTGCCCGATGCCCGCGATGGTTTGAAACCAGTGCATCGCCGCATCCTTTATGCGATGTATGAGCTTGGCTTAACCAGCGATCGGCCCTACCGCAAATGCGCTCGTGTRGTGGGTGAAGTGCTTGGTAAATACCATCCCCATGGCGACACGGCCGTATACGACGCCTTGGTGCGCATGGCCCAAAGCTTTTCGATGCGCGCGCCGTTGATCGACGGCCATGGCAACTTTGGTTCCGTGGATAACGATCCACCGGCCGCGATGCGATACACCGAATCCAGGTTGCAGTCGCTCACCACCGACAGCCTGCTKGAGGACATCGAGGCTGAAACCGTCGATTTTATCGACAACTTTGATGGTTCCCAGCAGGAACCAACGGTGATGCCAGCGCGGCTGCCGCACCTATTGCTGAATGGCTCCAGCGGCATTGCCGTTGGGATGGCAACCAATATCCCCCCCCATAATTTGGGTGAGCTTATCGATGGGGTGTTGGCACTGATCGCTAATCCAGAATTAGACGATCGCAGCTTGATGTCGATAATTCCGGGGCCGGATTTTCCTACCGGTGGTCAAATCCTYGGCCGCCAAGGCATTCGTGAAACCTACAGCGGTGGCCGCGGCTCAATCACGATGAGGGGCGTTGCTGCAATTGAAACCCTTGAGGTGAAGGGTAGGCCTGATCGCGATGCCGTAATTATCACCGAACTGCCATACCAAACAAATAAGGCTGCTTTGATTGAGCGGATTGCAGAGCTGGTTAATGATAAAAAATTAGAAGGAATTTCAGACATACGCGACGAAAGTGATCGCGATGGTATGCGAATTGTTATTGAATTGCGCAGGGACGCATACCCCCAGGTTGTGCTTAATAACCTTTATAAAATAACACCACTTCAAAATAACTTTAGCGCTTACATGCTCGCCCTAGTTAAGGGTGAGCCGCTGGTGCTTAACCTGCGGCGGATGTTGCAGGTGTTCATTGAATTCCGCATCGAAACAATCGAGCGGCGCACCCGTTATCTATTGCGCAAGGCAGAGGAAAGAGAYCATATCTTGCTCGGTTTGCTCGTTGCGCTTAATGATCTAGAYGCAATTATTAAATTGATCCGTGGCGCCGCTGATGCCGCYACCGCCAGGCAGGAATTAACTGCTCAACATGGCTTAACTGATATCCAAGCCGACGCAATTTTGCAGATGCAATTGCGTAGATTAACCGCCCTAGAAGCWGATAAAATTAGGCTCGAGCATGAGGATTTGCTCGCTAAAATTGCCAACTATAAAAATATYCTCGAAAATCGCGAAAGGGTGCTCGAAATAATTGAAACAGAATTAAARCAGCTAAAGGAAAAACACAGCACCCCCAGGCGCACCGAAATCCTTGATTTAGARGGGGGGCTTGAAGACATTGATCTGATCGCTAATGAGCGTTCGGTGGTGCTTCTCACTGAAAACGGTTATCTMAAAAGGATGCCCGTTAGTGAATTTGAATCCACCAGCCGCGGCACCCGCGGTAAAGCCGGYACTAAGAGCCAAGGYGARGAAGCGGTTTGTTTATTTATTAGCTGCAACGACCACGATTCGCTTTTACTCTTCTCCGATCGTGGTGTTGTTTACTCGGTTCCCGCCTACCGCGTGCCGATTGCCAGCCGCGCTGCTAARGGCACGCCAATAGTGCAATTGCTACCRATACCGCGGGAGGAAAAGATCACCTCCATATTGGCTGTTTCCGCCTTTGAAGAAGAGGTGCAGCTACTAATGCTCACCAGCGGCGGATATATAAAACGCACACTTCTCTCAGCCTTTTCCAATATTCGTGCCAATGGTTTGATCGCCATTGGTTTAGAGCCCTCCGACGCCCTGCGTTGGGTGCGTTTAGCCAAGGTTGGCGACAGTGTATTGATTGGTTCATTAAAGGGAATGGCGATTCATTTCCGGATTTCCGATGATGAATTAAGGCCCCTGGGCCGCTCCGCCAGGGGTGTGCGAGCCATGGCCCTGCGCGCTGGCGATAGCTTGATGAGCATGGATGTGTTGCCAAAGGATCTTGCCGATCGCATCGCCAATAGCAATCTRGAAATTGCCGATGCAGCAGCTGATGCCGATGCCGACGTAGATGTGCCAACCACCAGTGAAGGCCCCTGGGTTTTGGTTGCCACCGCCTCCGGCCTTGGTAAGCGGGTGCCAGTGGATCAGTTTCGGCTTCAGAAACGCGCTGGCATGGGTTTAAGGGGAATCAAATTCCGCCGTGATGGCGATACCTTGGTGGGTTTACGGGTGATGGGCGAGGAGGAGGAATTGCTTTTAGTGAGTGAACGCGGTGTGATTGTGCGCCTGCAATCCGATGCCATTCCCCAGCAATCCCGGGCTGCCACTGGAGTGAGATTGCAGAAATTGGATTCCGGAGATCGATTGGCTGAAGTGGTGTTGGTGCCGCCGGCCCTAGAGCTGGAAGAAGAGGTTGGCGCWGAAGCTGAGGCTTAAGTGATGGCAAACCCTGGTGTTGATTTCTGGGTTGCTAATACGATTGCAGATTTGATCCAGGGGGACGTTAAAGAACACCTCCCCCTWACTGCAATCCCCTTAACTGGCGATGTGTTGGGGATGGGCACCACCACCAGCATTGATAACGGTGAACTTAGCTTTTTACGCAATTCCAGTGGCAACACCACCATTTGGAAATGTGAGGCAGTTGATGGGGGCATTCGTGCCCTACGGCCTGGCGACGGCAGTTCCCACTTCCCCTACGTTTGTTTTACAGCTGATGCCTCTGCCYTAGAGGTTTTACTTGATCCCGTTGAACTTGTTGGTGTTGGGGAGCAACCACTGCAAATGCTGGTGGYTGCTGCAATCAAGCAGTTGCAGGAGCAGGGGCGATTGGCGGCGGCTCCGATCTACGGCCTGCGCTTGGAGYTGGAGTGGCAAAGCCTTGTAATCACTGTGGCTTCTAAGCTCTGCATGGGTCAGCAACGGCGCAATACAGCTATTGCCCGCAGCGAAACCAGCGAGGGAACTGCCGCCAGCAGCATCTACGACCTWTTGCAGCACTACCGGCTTGCCCCTGAAGATCCTGGYAACGGCAATGATCCCGTGCGCTATCTCGGAAACTCAATGGAGTGGGATTGCTGTGGATTTTTCGMTACCAACCCAAGCGCCGGTTTAGTTACGATCCCWAATCCTGATGCCCACTTACATCTACATGGTTGCAGTAGTGATCTTCGCTATGGCGGCCATTTGCACCATGAACACCCTGGCAGCTGTTTAAAAGCARTAAAGCGTTTTGCTATCTACCCACTGCAGCAACTGCAGCACCTCAGCAGTGATCTAGCAATTGAAGCACTTAGCTACAACGCTGCTGTTGCCAGCTTTAAGGTTGTAAATCGCGGTGCTATGGATGTGAGCGATGTGGGCGTTGCCGTTGTGGTGAATGATTGCTACTCCAGCCATCTATTTCTRCGCATGCCTTGGCTTGCKGCAGGCGCTAGCGAGCAGTTTGAAGTGCCCCTTGCCCTTGCCAGCGGCAGCCACTGCTTGGAGGTGATAGCTGATCCAGAGGGGCAAATAATTGAGCCAACAAATCAGCAGGCTAATAATCGMGCCCGTTTAGATCTAACGCTCTGATGGCAGCCACCATTGATGTGCTGGTTATCGGCGCTGGGCCGGCGGCCCTCTGCATTGCAGCCGCCCTTGCMCAGCAKGGYTTAAGGGTTAGGGGCATCGCACCCCATGATCCAAGCGATCAGTGGCCAAACACCTTTGGTATCTGGGGCCCTGAGGTGGATCAGTTGGGCCTTCAGCATCTGCTGGAGCACCGCTGGAGCAACTGCCATAGCTACTTTGATATAGATATCAATCACCCCATYAACTACGGCCTTTTTGATAAACAAGCCCTTCAGCAACACTGGCTTGATCAATGCCTASAAGGGGCTGTTGATTGGCAGCTGGGCCAGGTGGTTTCAGTTGCCCATGATTCCAAGCATTCATTAATTACCACCGCAGCTGGTGAGTGCCTAGAGGCGCGGTTGGTGTTAGATGCCAGCGGCCATCATTCCCCATTTGTGAAAAGGACCCAGCTCAAGCCAGTGGCTAGCCAAGCGGCCTATGGCATCG
>NZ_PXVC01000073.1 GCF_003011125.1 Synechococcus lacustris str. Tous
ATTATTACCATGGGAAGATACGTTTCTAGCATTAATATATAATATGGCATATTCTAAAATTATCAATGATTGAGGCAGTTTAGCTACCCAGCGATGGTGCTTGTGTTGATAATTTATCTCTATCCCAGTGCAACTGCTCGCAGCTTCCAGCCCAGATGGATCATCTATTAATTCTTCTTTACTAAGCCCATCATCTTTGCAAGTATTATTATAAAAATAAATGCTTCCCTTTATAATAGGCGCCTTAAAAATATTTAAGCAATCAATATCAGTAAATAAATTCTTGTATTGTTGAGCCACATTAGAACTATTAAGGCCCTCAGKTTGATCCATTTTAGGTTGTGTAATCGGCGTTGATGCGCACATATTCGGCCGACAGRTCGCAACCCCAGGCCCGGCCAGCACCAGAGCCAGATCCCACCAATAAATGAATATCAACTTGATCGCTYTCTAGATATTTGCCWGATCCCTTTGYTTGYAAATACAATGATGCTGCCRGSCGATCAAAATTAAGCGGTTCGCCATTAGCCATTAATTGATRGGGGCCAAGCCATAGGGCAACGGCCCCTGGATCAAARCAAACCCCTGCCCTACCCGCTGCTGCAACKATCCTGCCCCAATTGGGATCACGGCCATGGATTGCAGTTTTAAAYAAGGAAGAGCCACATATTGTGCGRGCTATWTGGCGGGCCTGGTTATTAGTTTCAGTGCCTTCCACCAACACTTCAATTATACAACTAGCRCCTTCCCCATCACGGGTTATCGCCCGAGCTAAATATTCACACATTTGATTTAAACCAGCTTCTAATAATGGCCAATATTGTTCCTCTAGCTGGGGCCCAGCGGCAAAAGCGATCAATGAATCATTGGTGCTGGTGTCGCCATCAACAGTGATTGAATTRAATGAATTATCAGCAGCCCGCCSTAACATTGCCTGCCATTGCTGCGCAGGAACAGCCACATCACAACTAATAAATGCAAGCATTGTTGCCATATTTGGATGAATCATGCCCGACCCTTTTGCAATACCTCCGAGCCGCACAAGCTGGCTACCTATTTGCAACTCCAATGCATGGCTTTTTGCCACTAAATCAGTGGTGAGGATCGCGGTAGCAGCTGCAGCACCAGCTTCTGAATTAGCAGCTAATGAATCCACCAAGGGATCAATAGCTGTTAATAACASATCCATTGGGATCGGCACACCGATCACACCGGTGGAGCAAATCAACACCTCTTCATGGGCTAAACCAAGCCGATCAGCTAARGCAGCAGTGGCCCTCAARCTATCGATTAARCCAAGATCGCCAGTGCAGGCATTGGCYTGGCCTGAATTTATAAGCACTGCCCTTGCCGTGCCTTGGCTTTGTTGCAACCTCTCAACGCATAGATCAACGCAGCCAGCCCGCACGATGTTTGTGGTGAAAACCCCAGCCGCCACCGCCGCCTCTGGCGCCAAGAGGAGTGCTAGGTCTTGCTTACCACTGGCCTTAAGCCCAGCTGTGATGCCAGCGGCTTTSAAACCATTTGGGGCTGTGATGCCRCCGCTAATYGGTTGCCAYTGATTCACGGCCKGTTCACACCAYTGGCACCATCCTGCCGGTGAAGATGGTGATGCTCAATCAATTGATTGCCATGGGCCAACGCCGCATCGGCCTCACCGGTGGAATTGCCAGTGGTAAATCGAGCGTGGGRAAACTGCTGCAGGAAAAATATGGCCTGYTGGTTTTAGATGCTGATCGCTATGCCCGCGCTGCCCTAGCCCCTGGCACTACRGCTAGCMAAGCGGTGCTRAASCGCTATGGGCAAAAGCTATTTTGCGGTGATCATCTTGATCGCAGGGCCCTAGGTGATCTGGTTTTTAATAACCCCACAGAACGCATATGGCTTGAACAACTGGTGCATCCAATTGTGCGGCAAAAGATAGCTGAGGAATTAAATAAATCAACTAGAATCGAAACCATAGTGTTAATGATACCACTCCTATTTGAAGCGGGCCTTGAATCACTAAGCACGGAAATCTGGCTTGTAGATTGCGATGAAAATCAACAATTAGAACGCTTAATTGCTAGGGATATATGCACGAATGAACAGGCATTAGCACGCATTAATGCCCAATGGCCTTTAGCCCGTAAGCGCCTCCTAGCCGATCGCCTGATCAACAACCGCGGCAGCAGTGCTGAACTTGCTGAACATGTTGCTGATGCGCTCAACCCTTGAGCTTAGTTAACAGGATTTGATTAGCAAGCTTTGGATCAGCTCGGCCGCCAGTTTGCTTCATTAATAGGCCCACAAAGAAGCCTTGTAATTTATTCTTACCGCCCCTAAAAGCTTCCACTTCAGCGGGATGATCYGCAAGCAACTGATCAACAATTGCRGTAATTGCYGCAGGATCACTRATCATTCCCAGGCCCTTCGCTGCCACTATCGCCTTTGCTGAACCACCCTCAGCTAATAATTGGGGCAGGATTTCTTTGGCGATTTTACCGCTGATCTCAGCAGCTTCTATTAAACCCACTAATTCCGCTAATTGCTCAGGCTTTAAGGGCAGATCAACATAGGAAAGTCGATTGGCATTCACGTGGGCTGCGATATCACCRGTTATCCAATTTGAAACSGCCTTTGCATCAGCGCCAGCCGCTACTGTGGCTTCAAAATATTCAGCCATTTGGCGTTCATCCGTTAATACCCTGGCATCATAAATTGATAAACCAAATTGATCTGCGTAGCGATGCCGTTTAGCGGCTGGTAATTCAGGAAGCTCRGCAAGCCAAGCATTCCGTTGAATATCTGATACTTCAATCGGCCCTAGATCCGGCTCCGGGAAATAGCGATAATCGGCGGCACCCTCCTTGCTGCGCATGCTCTTGGTGTGCTGTTTGCTTTCATCCCATAGGCGCGTTTCCTGCACCACCCGCTCACCACTTTCGTAGGCCTTTATCTGGCGCTGGATTTCAAAATCAATCGCCTTTTGAATTGCTGAAAATGAATTCATGTTTTTTATTTCCACCTTTGTGCCAAAGGGTGCATCCGGCCCCCTACGCACAGAGATATTCACATCGCAGCGCAATGATCCCTCTTGCATATTGCCATCACTAACACCTAAATAACGCATGATGCGGCGAATTTCAGATGCATATTCAGCCGCCTCCCTGCCGGTGCGGAGATCAGGTTTACTAACAATTTCGGCYAGGGCCACACCCGCCCGGTTGTAATCCACGAGGGAATGGGTGCTGCCGGCTAATCGATCGCTGCCGGCATGCACCAACTTGCCCGCATCCTCCTCCATATGCAAACGTTCAATGCCAATGCGTTTTAGATAGGTTTCTTTGCCTTTTTCAGCCACCTCAACTTCTATCCAACCATCCTCAGCAATCGGTTGGTCAAATTGTGAAATCTGATAGTTYTTTGGTAGATCTGGATAAAAATATTGCTTACGATCAAATTTGCTWTGGGCTGCAATATTCAGATTTAAAGCTAAWGCTGCCTTCACGGCATATTCGAGCACCTTTTGGTTTAACACCGGTAGGGTGCCAGGCAATCCGCAAACCACAGGATCGATGTGGGTATTTGGCTCATCACCGAAAGCGGTGGAGGCACCGGTGAAGATTTTGCTGGCCGTAGCCAGTTGCACATGGGTTTCTAAACCGATCACCGCCTCCCAATTGGCCTCTGCCATCGCTCTGCTCCAGCCTTGAATGGCATTGATCCTATGAACTCAGCCGCTATGGATCGATCTGAACCAATCCTGATCCTTGGCGGTGGCTTAATTGGCCTTGCCATTGCCCATGGCCTCGGCCGCCGTGGCCATGCCGTAACCGTGTTGAGCCGCCGCCGCAATGAAGCGGCTGGCTTTGTGGCAGCAGGCATGTTGGCCCCCCATGCGGAAGGCCTTAGCGGTGATCAACTGCTGYTGGGGCAAGCCAGCCTGGCCGCCTATCCAAGCTGGATAGCCCAGGTGGAGGCAGATAGCGGCATCAATTGCAAACTCAAACCCTGCGGCATCGTGGTGCCCTTTAAAAGCGCTAGCAACCGGGATGCCTATCCCACTGCTGCCATGGGTAAAAGCCTTGATCGAGCTGGCCTGGAGCAGGAAATACCTGGGATTGGCCCCCAATGGCAGGCGGGTTTGTTGTTTGAGCAAGACGGTCAAATTGATAATCGCCGCCAATTGATGCGGGCCTTAGAGCGGGCCTGCACAGGCCTTGGTGTGCAATTTCAAGARGGTGCCCAGGTGCAAAAGCTGCAGCGCCAGCAAAACGGGCACCTAGAGGCTGTTGAGCTGATCAGCGCAGAAGGTGAACGGCAGCGGCTGCCATGTGGCCATGCCGTTCTCGCCTGTGGTGCTTGGAGTGGTGAGTTGTTATCAAACCTGCCCGTTTTTCCGGTGAAGGGGCAAATGATGTCGTTGCAGGCACCGCGGCAGGCCCTAGGGCGAGTGTTATTCGGCCCCGGCACTTACTTAGTGCAAAGGGATGATGGTTTGCTGGTGGTGGGTGCCACCAGCGAAGCGGAAGCCGGCTTTACCGATGGCCTCACCCCAACCGGGCAACGGCAATTGCAGCAAGGCATTTGCGCCCTCCTGCCGGAAGCAAGCCATTGGCCGCCCATGGARCGCTGGTGGGGTTTTCGCCCCTGCACCCCCGATGAGGGCCCGCTTCTTGGCCGCAGCGCCGTGCMAGGCCTATGGCTAGCAACAGGCCACCATCGCAATGGGGTGTTGCTGGCAGCAATCAGCGTWGAACTGATAGTTGCCGCCATCTGCAATCAACTCGATCCTGATCAAGCGGCAATGCTCGCCAGCTTCAGCTACAAACGATTTGAGTAGTTAGTTATTTAACTAGCTTTCCGTGCGCCACCCCTGGTCGGCAGGGGTCCAGCTGCTTAATTCAGCGGCTTGGAACCAGAGGCCAATTTCAAATTCAGCTGTTTCTGCTGCATCGGAACCATGGATCACATTGCGGCCGATATTCACCGCCAAATCACCGCGGATGGTGCCGGGTTCAGCTTCTAAAGGCTTGGTGGCACCAATCAATTTACGGGCGCTAGCAATTACGCCATCACCTTCCCAAACCATTGCCACCACAGGGCCACTGCTRAGGAAATCCACCAAACCAGCAAAAAATGGCCTTTCGCGATGCACGCCGTAGTGCTCCTCCACCAAGCTGCGGCTAGGGGTTAGCTGCTTAAGCCCCACCAGCTTGAAGCCCTTGCGCTCAAAGCGGCCGAGGATTTCMCCCACCAGTCCCCGTTGAACACCATCGGGCTTGATGGCAATAAAAGTGCGTTCGGTGGCCATTGGGCAGGGGGAAAGCTCGGCCCCATGGTGGGTGCCTGGGGGGCTGCTTGGCAAGAACACAGTTTCAWGCTSCAATCACTTGCCTATAGTCATGYGCCTATRGTCATAATTAGAGACTKGTTTTTATGGCTCTACCCCAAGATCAGGGCCCRTGGATTTCAAAATCCCTATTCAAAAGCAAGGCTTTGGAATATTTCCGCCATGTTGAAACCAGCGGCGAAAGCATTGTGGTTACCGATCACGGCCACCCCACCTTGGAAATCCGCCCCTATGAGCCCCTGCCAAATTCYGAGCTAGACCCTTTGGATCAACTGCGCAACTCAGTAATTAGCTACATCGAACCAACGGAACCGGTGGATCAAGGGCACTGGGAAGCATTGCAGTGATTTTGCTTGATACCCATGTGCTGATCTGGTGGGTAAATGGTGATTTAAGCCGTTTATCAAAAGCAGCCCTAGCTGCGATAGATCTACATAAACAATCCAATCAAAAACAACAACTTCTTGTAAGTGCAATCAGCTGCTGGGAGGTGGCAATGCTGCTARAACGCGGCCGCCTAAGCCTCAGCATGGATAGCGAAAAATGGTTCAACCTGATCAGTTCCATCCCTGCCATCAAATTCCTGCCCCTTCAGCCTCGAGTTGCCATAAAMGCCACCCAACTGCCAGAACCGTTCCATGCCGATCCAGCCGATCGCTTCCTTGTGGCTCAAGCTCGCCAACTAAATCTGCCGTTGGTGTCTGCTGACGCCAGAATCAGGCAATACGCCCACGTGCAATCGATATGGTGAGTTCCAGCCCCGCACAAGCCTGGACCAGTGCCGATAGCGCTGCCCTATACGGCCTAGAGCGCTGGGGTGATCCCTATTTCAGCGTTAATAGTTGCGGCCATGTGATCGTGCAGCCCCGCGGTGACCGTGGTGGTTCCCTGGATTTGGTGGAACTGGTGGAGGGCCTGCAAAACCGCAACCTGCACCTGCCACTTTTGATTCGCTTCGACGACATCCTGGAAGACAGGCTGGAGCGGCTCCATGGCGCCTTTGAACGGGCAATCGCCCAATACGGCTATGGCGGTAGATATCAGGGTGTTTTCCCAGTTAAGTGCAACCAACAGCGCCATGTGGTGGAACAGCTGGTGGAGAGTGGTCGCCGTTGGAATTTTGGCCTTGAGGCGGGCAGCAAAGCGGAATTACTGATCGCCCTATCGCTTCTAAACGATCCMGCTGCGCTGTTGATCTGCAACGGCTACAAAGACAATCGCTATATAGAAACCGCGATCCTGGCAAGGCAGTTGGGCCGTCAACCGGTGGTGGTTATCGARCAAGCCGATGAGGTGGAACGCATCATCAGCGCCAGCAAAACCCTTGGTGCCGCACCTTTGATAGGCATTCGGGCCAAATTATCTACCCGCAGCACTGGCCGCTGGGGCAGCTCCGTGGGGGAAAGGGCAAAATTTGGCCTATCGGTTCCCGACCTGTTGGCCACCGTGGAGGCATTACGGRCAGCAAATCTACTTAATGATCTGCGKCTKCTGCATTTTCATATCGGCAGCCAAATTAATAATATTGCAGTGCTCAAAGATGCGCTCCAGGAGGCGGGACAGCTTTATGTGCAACTTGCCGAATTAGGTGCACCCATGGGTTACCTAGATGTGGGWGGCGGCCTTGGTGTTGATTACGACGGCAGCCGCACCGCCAGCGCTGCTTCCACTAATTATTCACTGCAAAACTATGCAAATGATGTGGTAGCAACCATCAAAGAATGCTGCGAACCAAAAGCSATCGCGGTACCAACTTTAGTWAGYGAAAGTGGCAGGGCGATMGCAAGCCACTTTTCAATATTAGTTTTYAACGTWCTTGGTAATACCGCCGTTGCTGATCAGGTGCCTGATCAGCAACCAGARGAACCATTAATTGTGCGCAATTTGCGCGAAACTCTCGCTGGCATWAAYCCCCAAAATCTACAAGAAGCCTGGAATGATGCCCGTAAATTTAAAGACGATGCCCTATCTAGTTTCAGGCTTGGTTACTTAAGCTTGCARCACAGGGGCCTGGCGGAACAGCTTTACTGGGCCTGCTGTTGGGCCATAACCCGTGAATTACCTTCAACTGAAGTGCCAGAGGATCTCCGCAGCTTGCAAGCTGCCTTAGCCCACACCTACTACGCGAATCTATCAATTTTTCGCTCCGCTCCAGATACCTGGGCAATTGATCAATTATTTCCGGTGATGCCAATTCACCGCCTAAATGAAAAGCCAAATCAATTGGGCAGTTTTGCTGATTTAACCTGTGATTCCGATGGTAAATTAGCCCGTTTTATTAATTCTGGTAGTGAGAAGCCATTACTAGAACTTCATAGCCTTAAACAAGGGGAACCCTATTGGATTGGCCTTTTCCTTGCTGGCGCATACCAAGAAGTTATGGGTAATTTACATAACTTRTTYGGTAGCACTAATGCCGTAAATATTCGCTTAGGTGCCGGCAGCCAATATCAAGTTGATCACGTGGTACGCGGCAACACAAATGCAGAAGTATTAAAGGCTATGGAACAYAACCCMAMCACYTTACTTGAACGCCTGCGYCAAGCCAGTGAAGCCTCTATYTCCCGCGGTGAATTATCRATTGCAGCTGCAAGTAAATTAATGGAACATCTTGAGCAATCGCTKCAACAAAGTACCTATCTAGAAGCCGATTACCAAGGGGAACCCATCAATTGAATRCCRCCCCAAAAATAGGGATGSGTTAATCCMGATGCTGCTATGCGCCTTTGGCTTGCATCCAAACCAGCCAGCAATACTTCACCAGAAGCACCAACTACACGATCAGCTTCTAAACGTATTAAGCCCCTAGAAAAAGCTTGGCGGGTGAGTTGTAAAGCCTCAGCCTTTGGCACGCCAGCTTCTAAATRGCGATAGGTTTGCACAAAGAAAGCAGAAGTTGCCACATCATCCACATACCAAAGGCTACCGATTGCACTGCGAGCACCCGCCTGAAGCGCAAGGCCCGCAAAACCAAGTTCGCTATCAGGATCACCAATGGCCGTACGGCAAGCGCTAAGGCTGATTAGATCAAGGCTGGCATCAGCGCGGCGACTGCGCAAGGAGGCGAATTCCTTGAGCGCAACAGCTCCYGTGCCGGTATAAATGCGCGATTGGGAYGGACCACCCGGCAAAAATTCAGCATGGGTAGCCACATGAACCCGSCGAAAWCGCGGKTCRGCAGCTGATATCAAAAGYGMRCTTGGGGTGAAAGCTTGATTMAGAAAAATCTCTGATTTTTGACCAATCGACACYGCCCGCAATTCCTCTGGCACCAGCGGTAAGGGTGCCAAACCATCAAAGYTAGATGCRCCTAGGGCAAGCAGATCACCACCGCGGCCAAGGGGTGSCTGAAGATTAGTGAGAYTGAGRGAAGGCGTAAGTGATAAACCATATTGTTCACCTAGAAATTGCTTACCGTTATGTAATGCMGCATAGGGAATTGCCTGTAAACCTTGATCGGCGCTTAAAAGCAAGGTGGTGATCTTTTGCTCCTGCAGAATTGGCTCTAGGGAAGTAAAGATTTGGCGATATAAACTGCGGGAAGGGCCATTCGCATCATTAACTGCCAGATTTTCCTGACGGGAAAGTGCCCCATAAAGCTTTTGCAGTGAATCGCGGAAATCAGCTTGGCGCAATGGCACACGGATTCCCTTTGGTTCGCCTGATGCTGTGATTAAAACTAAATCCAATTGGGCATCAAAGCCGCCAACAGCAGCATTTGAGTAGCGCAGATGCAAAACCGCTGGATTATATGCAGCACGATTAAAAGCAGGATTAAGCAATGCCTGATTGTTAGTTGCAGCGCTTGCTAGCAAACCAAGGCCGGGATCAAGCCCTAATCCTGCTTGCTTTCCAGCCGCTGTTCTCACTGATGTAATCGCAGTCTTTAAACCATTTTGAATATCAACAGTGCTGAGTGATTTCGCAGCCTCCTGCAACGAAAGCCCTAAGGCAACAGCTACTTTTTCACTATTTCTTTGCTCAGATTGCTCCAAAGAAGCAATCACCTG